>JAPKDI010000242.1 GCA_026421105.1 Alphaproteobacteria bacterium
CATGGATGCAAAATGGCAGTTCTGGATTGATCGCGGTGGCACGTTCACCGATATAGTCGCGCGCGCGCCAGACGGCTCGTTGCAGGCCCGCAAACTGCTTTCGGAGAACCCCGAGCACTACCCGGACGCGGCCCTTCAGGGCATTCGCGAGACGCTAGGTGTAAAAGCCGGTGATCCAATCCCGGCCGAGCTCATCGCCTCGGTGAAGATGGGCACCACGGTTGCAACGAATGCCCTGCTTGAACGCAAGGGCGATCGCACAGTTCTGGTCATCACCGAGGGCTTGGGCGATGCGCTGCGCATTGGTTATCAGAACCGCCCCAAGCTTTTTGTGCGCCACATCGTGTTGCCCGAAATGTTGTACGAGTGCGTGGTCGAGGCGCCCGAGCGTTTGCTGGCGGACGGTTCCGTGCGCACGGCGTTAGATGAAGATCCGGTTCGGCGCGGCCTGCAGGACGCGTATGACAACGGCATCCGGGCTGCGGCGATCATTTTGATGCACGGCTATCGTTACCCGGCGCACGAACAGCGTATTGGCGCCATTGCCCGCGAGATCGGCTTCACGCAAGTGTCGGTCTCAAACGAAGTCAGCCCATTGATGAAACTTGTGAGCCGCGGCGACACGACAGTTGTGGACGCGTACCTCTCACCCATTCTACGGCGTTATATCGATGGCCTTGCGCAGGAGCTTGGCGGCACACGCCTGATGTTCATGCAGTCGAGCGGCGGCTTGGCGCGGGCAGATTTTTTTCAAGGCAAGGATTCGATCCTGTCGGGACCGGCCGGCGGAGTCGTGGGCGCGGTACGCACCAGCGAACGTGCTGGACTACCGCGCATCATCGGGTTCGATATGGGCGGTACGTCGACGGACGTCTCCCACTATGACGGCGAATTTGAACGCGCGTTCGAGACCGAGGTGGCGGGCGTTCGGATACGCGCGCCGATGATGGCCATTCACACAGTGGCCGCGGGCGGCGGTTCGATCTTGCACTTTGACGGCTCGCGCTACCGCGTAGGACCGGACTCGGCGGGCGCAAACCCAGGTCCCGCGTGTTATCGCCGGGGTGGCCCATTGACCGTGACCGACGCGAACGTCTGCGTTGGCAAGCTGCAACCCGAATCGTTTCCGGCCGTGTTTGGGCCGAATGCGGACCAGGCGATCGATGCCGATGTCGTGCGCCTACGCTTTGACGATCTCGCCAAGGAGATCGAAGACGCGACCGGCGACAAGCGCTCAGCCCAGGAAGTGGCGAACGGGTTCATCGCGATTGCGGTCGAAAACATGGCCAATGCGATCAAGAAAATCTCGATTCAGCGCGGCTATGACGTCACTGACTATACGTTGTGCTGTTTTGGCGGCGCGGGAGCCCAGCATGCCTGCTTGGTAGCAGACGCGTTGGGCATGACCAAAGTGATCATTCACCCCTTGGCCGGGCTGTTGTCAGCGTATGGGATGGGTTTGGCGGACACCACGTCGATGCGCGAGCGCGCCGTGGAAGCCATACTCGATGATGCCGAGGTCACAAATCTGCGGGTAAGCATTGCGGAACTCGAAAAGGACGCATTGGCCGAACTTGCGGGCCAGGCGATTCCCACTGACCGAATTGAAGTGCTGCGCAAGGTGCACCTGCGCTATGAGGGCAGCGACACACCTTTGACTGTCGACCTCGATGACGCAGCTGGTATGCGCGCGCAGTTTGAGGCGGTACACCGCCAGCGCTTTGGCTTTGCAGCGCCCGACAAGCCCTTGATTGTAGAAGCCGTTGCCGTCGAAGGACGAGGCCGCGCCGAAGACAGCAAAGCGTTCCTGCAAGATGCGGTGGCCGCCGCAGGCCCCCTCCCGGCGCCCGGTAGCACCGTTACTGTGCACACGACAGAGGGAATGTACGACACGCCAATTTTTGAGCGGGCGAAGGTGCCGACCGACACGCCGGTGTCGGGCCCCGCAATCATCACGGAGCCCAACTCCACCATCGTGATCGAGCCTGGCTGGCAAGCCGTGTTGAACGACCGTGCGGAACTTTTTCTGACCCGTGTGGTGGCGAAGGAACGTGCGCATGCCATCGGCACCGAGGTCGATCCGGTGATGCTCGAAATTTTCAACAACCTGTTCATGTCAATTGCCGAGCAAATGGGCTCGACGCTGCAGAACACAGCGTCATCGGTGAACATCAAAGAACGCTTGGATTTTTCGTGCGCTGTGTTTGACGCGACCGGCAACCTTGTCGCCAACGCGCCACATATGCCCGTGCACCTTGGTTCGATGAGCGAGAGCATAAAGACTGTGATCCGAGAGCGCGGCGACACGATCAAGAAGGGCGACGTCTACGTGTTGAACGCGCCGTACAACGGCGGCACCCATTTGCCCGATGTGACGGTGATTACGCCGGTATTCGATGTCGATACCCAGGAGTTGCTGTTCTTCACCGGCAGCCGCGGGCACCAAGCTGACATTGGCGGCATTTCGCCAGGGTCGATGCCGCCGGATTCAACAAACATCGATCAGGAGGGCATTTTGATCGACAACTTCACACTGGTTGACGGCGGGCACCTTCGTGAGGCTGAGATGCTTGAGCTATTGAATTCCGGCCCCTACCCCGCCCGCAACCCCGCGCAAAACATGGCAGATCTCAAAGCCCAGGTCGCCGCGTGTGAAAAGGGCGTGCAGGAATTACGACGGATGGTCGATCACTACGGCATTGATGTCGTTCAGGCGTACATGGGACATGTTCAAGACAACGCGGAAGAATCCGTTCGCCGCGTGATCGATCAGCTGCATGACGGACAGTTTGTCTATCCCTTCGATGACGGTTTTAAATTGCGTGTTGCGATCACGGTGAACCGTGAAGCACGATCACTGAAAATCGACTTTACTGGCACTTCAGGACAACACCCTGGAAATTACAATGCGCCGCGAGCGGTAACGATGGCAGCGGTTCTTTATGTCTTTCGCATGTTGATTGATGACGACATCCCGCTTAATCAGGGTTGCCTAAAACCGATCGAGATCATCATCCCGGATGGCTCGATGCTGGATTCGAG
>JAPKDI010000243.1 GCA_026421105.1 Alphaproteobacteria bacterium
GCAAATCATCAAGTTTGATATTTAACCAGCCATGAAAAAAATCATTCCAATAATGGCTGCGTTGCTCGCCCCATTGGCGTTGCTGGCGCAGGAGAAAAAAGGGCCATACGAGAGCGGCTTCGATATGCCCGGGTCGCGGGCCGAGGTTTACAAGACGATTGGTGACGTGAAGTTGAAGATTTATATTTACGAGCCGAAAGGACACAAGGCCGGTGCCAAGCGGCCGGCGATCGTATTCTTTTTTGGTGGAAGTTGGCGGGGTGGCACACCAAGGCAGTTCCTGGAGCACTGCCGTTATCTGGCCTCGAAGGGGATGGTGGCGATGACGGCCGACTATCGTGTTTCCAGTCGGCAGGGCACCAAGCCAGTCCACTGCGTGCGTGACGGTAAATCGGCGGTGCGCTGGATTCGCCAAAACGCCGACCGACTCGGCATCGACCCGGATCGTGTCGTTTCCGGCGGTGGCTCGGCCGGGGGTCACGTCGCTGCCTGCACTGGCACGCTGCCCAAGCACGACGAGCCGGGCGAGGATGCCAAGGTCAGTTCCGTCCCCAACGCGCTTGTGCTTTATAATCCAGTCATTTCCACTGCATTAGCAGATGGTGTGACGCCTTATGGTGGCGATACCAATGAGACCTTAATGACGCGGCTGGGACTGAAGGATCCTGCGACTTTGTCACCCTATCACAACATTCGAAAGGACCTGCCGCCTACCCTGGTCCTTCACGGTAAGGCAGACACGACGGTGCCATACTCTACCGCCGAGGCGTACGTGAAGGAGGCTACCAAAACCGGCTTGCGAGCGGAGTTGGCGGGCTATGAAGACATGCCGCACGGCTTCTTCAATTTTGGTCGCCGCGACAATAAAATGTTCCTCGCCACTGTCACGCGCATGCATGAGTTCCTTGGCTCACTTGGCTACGTGAAAGGCAGGCCAGCGGTCGAGAAACACCTCAAGCGTCTGGCCAAGCGGAATTAATTGACTTGAGTGACGAGCCGAAAAAACTTGGCCTGATGTTATCGGTGTCTCCCGATGAGCCGGGATTTGATCAGGCGCTTGGCCAGGCGGCGGCGGCCTTGGCCAAGGGGGAGAAGGTTTATCTCTACTGCATCGACGACGCGGTGCCGGGCATCAGCGATCCGCGTCTGGCCAAGCTGCGGGCCGACGGGCTGAACCTGTTCGGCTGCGCGTACAGCATGCGCCAGCGCAAACTCCCGCTCGATGACTCGGCGGTTTTCTCCGGCCTCTCGGTGCTGAGCGACATCATGGCCGACACCAACCGCTTCGAGAGTTTCAACTGACGCCTGGCCCGGCGCGCTCAGCCGGGGACGGTGAGCGACTGGCCATTGTCTTTCGGGCCAAGCGCGAGCAGGAACGGCGCGGCGACCTTGGCGAAGGCGTCCGGCTTGCGCGCGGAATCGGCTCCGCCTGCGAAGCAGCTTTGCAGCATCCCGGTGTTCACCATGCCGGGGCTGAGCGGCACGCAGGCCATGCCGTTCGGCAGCTCGTCGGCAAGTGCCTTACTCAACCCCTCCATCGCCCACTTGGTTGCGCAGTACGGGGCCACCTCGGGTGAGGTGCCGCGGCCCCAGCCGGAGCTGAGGTTCACGATCACGCCGTGGTTGTGCTCGATCATCGCCGGCGCGAAATGCCGAATGACATTGGCCACGCCCTTGATGTTGACGTCGATCACCGCGTCGAACTCCGCCACAGGCACGTCGACGAGATTGGCGTTGCCGTTGATGATCGCCGCGTTGTTGATGAGCAGATCGGGTGCGCCGTGTTCGGCGAGCGTGATCCTGGCCCAGTCGGCGACGGCACGGTCGTCGGTGACGTCCACCGCCGCGAAGTCATGCGCCTGGCCAAGCGTGGTTTGCAGCTCGGCGACCGGATCGGCGGAGCGGCCGCAGCCGATGACCTTATGGCCCAGTCGGTCGAGCTCCACGGCCAAGCCGCGGCCGATGCCGCGGGTCACGCCGGTGATGACAATGGTCTTGGCCACGGGCTCGCGCGGTTATGGTTTGATCGGTTGCAGCCGGATCTTGCGGATGCGCGTCACGGTCTGGAACGAAGTGATGCCGATTGGCACCGACAACTCGATCGGCCCGGCCCGCAGGGCGATGGCGCGATCCTCGAGCAGCAGGTCCACCACCATCTCGTCGTCCACCCAGCACTGGATCTTGCCTGGTGTCACGCGCACCCGGAAATGATACCACTGGTGGGTCTTAAATTGCTTGAATGTGGCGGTCTCGTTTTCGGCAGCGTCCATGCCGTCGATGCTCGATAGGCCGACCACCGTGCCGCCCCAGCCGCCTGGAATGAACGACGCAAACGTGTCGCCCACGGGGAAAGTCAGCCCGCAGAAAAAGTCGTTGCCATCCAGCTTCATCGCCTCGGCCTCGAGTTCGTAGTTCGTGCGCGGGATATTTTCGTGGGCGAGGTTGATTCCGGAGATCAGCTCGCCCATGGCGATGTGGATCTCGCCGTCCTTCACCTTGATGGCGCCACCGCCGGCAAAGTCGGTGACTTCCCAGCCGTCGAGGTTTTTGCCGTTGAACAGCTCGGTGCCACCGCCTCCCGGTGTGACGCAGCCCGCGCCCAGCGCGGCGATCAGCAACCCGGCGAACACGGCTTCTCTTGATTCAAATATTCGATTCAATGGTTTCATATGACGGCGACCGACAAAATGGCGTCATTCCACGAATCAATTCAAGTTTTATTCCGGGAGTTTTTTGCCTGAGCAATTGATTACGAAATGCACGGACTGCCTCCTCGGTCGATTCCTCCACCGCATCGCCACTCGGCGATGTCTCCTCGGACCTATCCTTTTCCTCTACACCAATGGACTCGGCCAACATCTTGGTCAGGTCCAGTTGATCCAAGGGAGCGTCTAGCCCCACTAGTCCGGCTTCTTTAGGAAGGCTTTCCGTTGCCTCTTCTACGTCTTCTGCCATGCTATTCCTGCAAGTTAGGATTATTCCCCGGCCCAAAAAAAAGCCGTG
>JAPKDI010000244.1 GCA_026421105.1 Alphaproteobacteria bacterium
GAGTGCCAAGTGCCCTTCCACATCATCACACCTTGTGTGCCATCGATGTAGAACGCTCGAAAGTCTTTGGCGGTCGGGATGGCGGAGGAGTCGTTAGGATCGGTCGGTGCCGCGAAAACCGTGACCGAGGGATCGTTGTTGAGCGGG
Source organism: Alphaproteobacteria bacterium (assembly GCA_026421105.1). Next base: position 148 of record JAPKDI010000244.1, read on the forward strand.
ACGAACGCCTGCGTCACCGCAAAATGGCGTTCGACCAGCGAAAATTCGAGCTTCGGCTGATGGGTGAAGTCCGCAAAGTGCAATTCCATCTTGCCGTCAATCTCAAAGTCAACACCCCACGTCATGGCGTTGCCCCCTTGAAAGAGCGGCGGCTCGTTGCGCCTACCGATGACTTGGCCGAAGGGCACGAATGCCTCGGGCGTGAGCGGTTCAATCGCGATATCGATGAGGTCGGTCATGCGGAACTCCCTAGGGCTAGAGCAATCCGGCCGCGCGCGCCGGTTCCTGGATCAATTCTTCAAAACGAGTCAAGCGATGAGCGTAACCGACGGCCGAGCGGCCCACGACATTGATCATGCCCGCCATGCCGCACAGGATAAAGAGGTGCCGTACAGTCAGAAAGAACGGCAGGAGGTCGCGCTCCGCATCGCTGAAGGGGCGCACGCTGGCATAGCCCGCTAGGAACGCATCATTCAATGCCGAATCGGCGCCGAGGTAGTCGTTGCGCCAAACAAAGTGCATGAGCTCTTTAGCAAAGAAATCATCGCCGCAATTGTCCCAGTCGAGAAACGTCAGCCGACCGGACGGGGCGAGAAAGATGTTGTGGGTATGGATGTCGCCGTGGCACGCGCCATAGGGCACATCGAGCGTAACGAGTTTGGCTGATGCCTTGTCGATTAGATTGGCATATAGATTTCCGGCGGCGCTGTAGGCACCTACCATCTCCATCAAGGCGGGTCGGTTGCGCGCGAGAAATCCGGGCGTGTTTACGTCGACGCCAACCGGCGGCGTGAAGGCCATAGCTGTTTCATGCATCTGGGCGACGCGGCCGCCGAGCCGCCGAGCATCGTCCGGGCCACCGTGGTGGGTCATCGGCGCCCCCTCCGCCCAATTGAACACCGACAAGAACCGGTCACCTTCCGGCGCAGTGACCGTGACGAAGTCAATGCCTTCACGATTGGCGACTGGTGTCGCCACATCAAGACCATGCGTGGCGTGAAACCGAATGAGTGCCATTTCGTAGCGGACCTGGTGAAGACTTCGAAACCCGCTGCGCAACGCGCGCGCGACGTATTGCGTGCCCCTGGCGCGCAATAGGTAAACGTCGTTGACGCCGCGGGATAACAGTTCGGCATAGACAGGCCCGCCAAGATCGTAGGCCTCAGCGATGACTGCCGCGACCGCGTCCGCGCGCAAAATGCTATGGGTAATCGGCACTTCGGGAATGACGGCCATGGGGCTATTCTAGCCTGCCAATGAGCCTGGGGAAGAAGCAATGCCCTACGTCGATACGGAAAATGCGCACCTGTATTACGAACTGCACGGTGATGAAGGCCCAGTGGTAACATTCGCCCATGGTGGCGGTGGCAACACGCTGGAGTGGTTTCAGCAAATACCCGCGTTCTTGCCGCAATACCGCGTGCTGTTGTTCGATCAACGGGGTTGGGGCCGTTCCACGTGCGCGGTGGACGACATGCAGTTTCCCTACTTCCCAACCGACGCACTGGCCGTAATGGATGCGGCCGGCGTTACCCGCACGGCCATCGTCTCACATGCGATTGGCGGCTGGACGGCGCTCGCCACCGCCATCGTGGCGCCCAACCGTATCGCGGGAATAGTGATGTCAGCCAGCGGTGGCGGCATTTTATCCGAAGGAATTTTGCGAGCGTTCCGCGAGGGGCCTGGAAGCGCGGTTACCGAACGCAGCAAGATCCTGCAAGTCATGACCGCGCCAGACTTTCCAGATCGCGAGCCAGCGCTTTACTACCTCATGCGCGAGATAGGTAAACTGAACCAAGATGTTAGACCGTTCATGGGCCGTTCATTGGACCCGGAAAATGGTGTGACTCAGGAGCGCCTGGCCGGATATAAGGTGCCGACATTGGTGATCGGCGGCAGTGAAAGCCGGATCATTCCGCCTGACGTGCTGCGTGACGCGGCGGAGAAAATCCCCGGCTCTACGTTCCAAGAGCTGCCCGGTGCGGGGCACGCGCCACCGTTCGAGAAACCTGACGCGTTCAACGATATGGTGCTCACGTTTCTAGCGACGCATTTTCCGCCCGAGGGTTAGGCCGCGACGAACGTCCAGAAGTAGCCGTCCGGGGCGATGAACGAAAAGGCAGGCGTCCCGAATTCATCCGGCGTAATCACCGTGACAGACGTTGCCCCATTGGCAGCCACCTTGTCGCGCATCGCGGCGATATCGGTCACCCGATAGGTGTAGAGCGAGAAACCCAAATGGCCGGCGCACGACTGATCGACCAAGTTTTCGCCACCGGTATCACCTGTCATACGAAACACGCGGAGTTTGCCTGAGCGTTGCATGTCTGGCGGGTCGCCCGGGCGCACATCGTCAAAGTCGGATTCGCGTAAGAGCTCACCGTCATCAAGTGGCACCACAATCGCGGGCATCGAGTCTTTGCTAGCGACAAAATCAACATCGTGCCGGTGCAGGCCCAACACGTCGACGTAAAAGTCCAATAGCGCCGCATCACGCTCCGCAATGCACAACCCAACTTGAGTGAATTGACTGGCGCAAAAGCGGCTTGTCTCATTGTAGGTACCGAAATCAGCAATGTCGTGCGCATAGCGTTGCACCAAGACGTGCCGCGATTCCGGTTGAAAGAAGATGAACTCGCGTTTGCACCGCACCTCGGCGTCGATTGGGTCTTGCGCCTCGTCGGGGCCGGGTACGGGGTGAAACACCGGGCCAATGGTGTGGACGGCCTCCGCCTGGTGCGCGGCGGCGAAATTAGCGACCTGAAGCACCTCTTTGGTTTTGGCTACCGCCCACCGATTGCCGGGCGTGCGTAGCGGCACCGTGCCCAAG
>JAPKDI010000245.1 GCA_026421105.1 Alphaproteobacteria bacterium
CGTGTCGTTAGGGAGTGATCCATCATGAGTATCCCGTTCGTCGGCGAACTGGAGTTCGAATACGGTGAGGTCACGCGACTCTCTCCCCGCATTCGCCGCGTGATCGCAAAAAATCCTTCGCCTTTCACCTACTACGGGACGGGCACCTATATCGTTGGCAGTGGCGAGGTCGCGGTGATCGACCCGGGACCGGACCTTGCAAGCCACGTCGACGCTCTCGAGGCCGCACTCGAAGGCGAATCAGTGACCCACATAATGGTTACCCATACGCATCGGGATCATTCGCCTGCTGCCCGCATCCTCCAAAATCGTGTTGGCGGCATGATCCACGCGTTTGGGCCCCATGGCTCGGGCCGCCCGGAAGCAGCGGGCACCCCAGAGGAAGGTGCCGATCACGACTTCGTGCCCGACATAACGCTTAAGGACGGAGATACTATCGTCGGCTCGGATTGGTCGCTTGAAGCAGTTCATACCCCTGGCCATTGCTCAAATCACTTGTGCTACCGCCTGCGCGAAGAACGCACGCTGTTTTGCGGCGACCATGTTATGGGGTGGTCCACCACTGTTGTGGCGCCCCCAGACGGTGACATGCGAGCGTACATGCGCTCGCTCCGTCGATTGCTCGATAGCGACGACGCCATCTATTGGCCAACACACGGCCCCGCGATCCATGACCCGCATTCTTTCGTGCACGCCTACATCGCGCATCGCGAGGCTCGAGAGGCTCAGATACTAGATTGCATCCGCGCGGGAGACGTGACCGTCGGAGCAATGGTCGAAAAGATGTACGCCACGGTCGATCCGGGCTTGCATCCGGCGGCAGCAAGATCAGTGCTGTCGCACCTAATTCATCTAATGGAAACTGGCCGCGTAGCGACGGTCGGTGCTACGTCAATAGACTCGACGTTTGCCATGAAAGTGTAGAGACGGCTTAGTGAGCCATGAGAACCGGTATTTCCGCGTTCTGCAGCACAACGCTCGTCGGTCCGCCAATCATCATGTGGCGCAGGCGGCTGTGCGTATACGCGCCCATCACCATCATGTCGGCGCCGACCTCTTTCGATTTCTCTAGAAGGGCATGGCCAATCGGGCGGGCCGAATCATCTATCTCCGCAACTTCGGCTTCGATGTCATGGCACGCCAGATAGTTCACCAAGTCGTCGACGTGGGTTGTGGACCGGAACGCTTCGGGCACCACCATGATGACGACTTTGTCGGCCGCGCCCAGAAAGTGAAGTCCGGCGCCGGCGCCAATCGCCCGAACAACTTCAACGCTGCCATTCCAAGCAATACTGACCGACTTGCCGAAACTCTTCACTCCGTTTGGGGGCGCCAGGAGGACGGGCCGACCAGTCTCCAGTAGCGCAACTTCGAGAGTTGCGCGCTGGGTGTCCCCTTTCCCGTCGGATCGCGCTACAACGATCAAATCAGAGAGCCGCCCGCGAACCGCAAGCAGGTCGTCTTCCCGCCCCACCACCGTCGCAAAACTCGCTGAATAACCGGCGCCCGAAAATCCATCGGTGATTGGCGTTCCCGCTTCCTGACACAAAACGGTGAATTGTTCGTGGGCGCGCTCGCGGCGCTCTTCGCCTTCCTTCTCGACCGCAGACATAATGTCTTGAACCACGTTGCTGGTCATGCCCTCGGCGAGGTAAGCGACGCTGTCTCGCGGATCCAAGGAAACATGAAAGGCTTCGGTATGGGCGCCTAAATGTCGGCCAACGTGAAGCGCGCTCTCAAACGTTACCTCTCCGCTTTCAGCACCGCTCATCGGCGCAAGAATGATTTTGATCGCCATAGCTAACGGCCTCCCAAAAGCCTTGCTGGCTTAGCGTACCCTGCTGCCGGAACAGAACCTAGCGGAGTTAGCCAAAAACGGGATGATCCTCGTCCACGCCTGCCGGGTCTTGGTGGATGATCACCTCCGCATCCGGGAATGCCTCCCTCAGTCGAAGTTCGACATCGTCGGCGATATGGTGCGCCTCCATCAACGATATGTCAGAGGGCAACTCAAGGTGCAATTGAATGAACGAGTCGCGCCCCGAACTGCGGGTCCGCAAATCGTGCATATCAATAACTTCTGCCGGGGCAGTCGCGATCTCCCTAATTCTAGCCCGTACATCCTGGGGAAACTCGTGGTCCATTAGCTCATCATATGAGCGTCTGAATATCCGCCATGCGCTGAAAAGGACAAACGCGGCAATCCCGATCGCGAACACCGGGTCGGCGTAGGTCATCTCGAACGTACCCGACAGAATCAGTGCGGCTATCACCGAGGCATTCAGGGCGAGATCGGATTTGTAGTGGAGTGAGTCAGCGGTGATCGCGATCGATTTGGTCCGACGCACTACGTAGGTCTGATAGATGACAAGAACGACCGTCGCCACAATGGCAAAGACCGATACCGCAATTCCAACATCACTATTCTCGACCACGATGGGGCGGGAAAAACGTTGCGCGGCCTCAATAATCAAAAAAACCGCTGACCCTGAAATGAATGCTGCTTGGGCCAGGCCCGCCAAAGCTTCCGCTTTGCCATGACCAAAACGGTGCTCTCGGTCAGCAGGTTGCAGCGCATGCCGTACAGCGAACAGATTGATAATTGACGCCAGCGCATCAAGAACCGAGTCTATCAGAGCGCTCAGCATGGCGACCGAGTCAGTAATCGCCCAGGCTGCCAATTTCGCAACAATGAGAGTGCTAGCAACAGCAACGGACGCATACGTCGCTTGCCGCATTAGCCGTCCGGCGCGAACCGATTCGGTGGTCGGTTGGGGTGACGTTTCAAACATGGCTCAGGGGTACAAGGACTGATGGGCCCAGTCGCCACCTGGTTGACGCGCGAACTCGACGCGCTCATGTAGCCGCGAGGGCAATTCCCACCATAGTTCGATCATGCTCGGCACCAACCGATAGCCGGACCAAAACTCTGGGCGAGGCACTTCCTTT
>JAPKDI010000246.1 GCA_026421105.1 Alphaproteobacteria bacterium
GGTCGGGCAGACCGCCACTATCGCCGCTGCATCTGTTGTGGCGACGAGTGCCGCAGCGCGGCCTATTGATCAAATATTGATGACATTGGGCGAGGATTGGTCAGCACTGCGTGATTTGTCAAAGCATACTGCGACCGCCGCACCCACAACAGCACAGGCGTTTTTCGAAGGAAAAGTGCCCGCTGCGAATGCCCGGGCAGCGGCACAAATTATGTTTTTCCTGTCGGTTCTCCGCAGCGGCGACGTTACGGGTTGGCTGGGCGCCGACATGTTGCGTAGCCTAGAGCGATCGAACCAACGTGGCTTGGTCGAGCGGCTACGCGATGATTTTCGTCAACTCCGGCGCCTTGGTGATGAAAGTAGCGGGAACGATTGGCGCCTGCTGCTGTTTCCGTTTGCCCACGGCGACCGCATCGAACCGATCCACATGTTTGTGCGCGGACAGCGACGCGATCAGGCCGACGGCGACCAAGATGTTCGCTTTGTTGTCGATCTGAAGATGAGTGCGCTAGGCGCATTGCAATTCGACGGGCTGTTACACCACCAAACGTTTGACCTGATGGTGCGCAGCCACGCCGACCTGAGCGAGACTCAGCGTCAAGACATCTCGCGAATATTTGGTGCCGGACTTGAGTCGATCAGCTATCGCGGACAAATCGCGTTTCAGACGGTGAAAGAGTTCCCTGTTTCGCCGTTCAACGATTTACTGGGCGGCCGCCATACGCCGGGTGCGGTCCTGGCGTAACTGGTTCGCCTTGCGCCGTCGTACCATTTCCATCGACATTTCATCTAACGTGTTCTGTTCCTTGCGGCGCAGTTCGGCAGCCTCACGCTCTTGATGACGCTCCCAGACGGTCTCGTAGCGCCGCACTTCCTGAAACGCCTCGGTCACTTCTTGGTGGGCAACGTCGATCTTCTTCTGCAGGTCCGCCGTTGAGAGATCCAACGTTTCCCGACGGTGAATCACGGCGCGGGCGTAGTTGCCGTAGAAGACAAGCGCTTCTTCATCGTGACGGGCTGAGCGCTGCTCGCGCTCGAGTTCGTGTTCGATCTGTTCGCGTGCGGCGACGAGGTTGGCCATAAGGGTTTCTAAACCGACAAGGGTTCGGCGCTTTTCTTCCATCGTCCATTTGGAAGCCCGAATGAGGGTGGGTAGCGCGCTCATGCGGCAGCCTCTTCCGCATTGCCCTGCCCTAGGATTTCACTGAGTTGCTCAAAGGCGGAATCGAAATCGGCTGCATCGTCGATGTTCTGGGCAAGATAGCTCTCAAGCAACGGATAGAGCTGAATGGCGCGATCGACGGCTGGGTCTGAGCCCGCGCGATAGGCGCCGAGGCTAATCATTTCGGCCATTCCCTCGTAGGTCGAGATTAGGGTGCGCGCCTCCGTGATTTGCGCGGTTTCCTCTGGCGCGTTGCATTTCGGCATGGTGCGCGACACGCTGCGTAGAATGTTGATGGGCGGATAGCGTCCGCGTTCAGCGATCGAGCGGTCGAGAACGATATGGCCATCGAGGATGGCACGAACGGCATCGGAGATCGGTTCGTTGTGATCGTCCCCTTCGACGAGCACTGTGAACAACCCAGTGATAGTGCCTTTTCCCTCGCCAGGTCCGGCTCGCTCCAGCAACTTCGGCAGTTCGGCGAAAACAGTTGGCGTATAGCCACGGCTCGCCGGTGGCTCGCCGCCCGAGAGCCCGATCTCACGTTGCGCCATGGCAAATCGCGTGACGCTGTCCATCAAGCACAGGACATCGTTGTCGAGATCCCGGAAGTATTCCGAGAGAGTAAGTGTGAGATACGCGGCCTGACGTCGCAGCAATGCCGATTCATCCGACGTCGCAACTATGACGACGCTCTTTTTCAGACCTTCTACGCCAAGATTGTCTTCGATGAACTCGGTGACTTCCCGGCCACGCTCGCCAACTAGGCCAATCACATTGACCTCTGATTGCGTGTAGCGCGAGAGCATTGACAGTAGGACCGACTTACCAATGCCCGATCCGGAGAAAATGCCCATGCGCTGGCCACGGCAGCAGGTCATGAAGGTGTTGATCGACCGCACCCCGAGGTCAAGTTTGTCACCGACCCGTTGCCGATTATGTGCGGGCGGCGGCGAGGCGCGCAGTGCATAGGCGTCGACCCCGCGCGGTAGCGGTCCCTTGCCATCGATCGGCTCGCCGAACCCGTTAACGACACGCCCGAGCCAGCCGCGGTTGGGATAGACGACAGGTTCGGCATCGCCAATGACCACCCGGCAACCCAGACCCACACCTTCTAATTCGCGAAACGGCATCAGTAGGGCGTGATCATCGCGAAAACCCACGACTTCCGCTGTCACATCAACGCTCCGCCGGGTCTCGATCACGCAGCGAGATCCGATGGAGACCTCGCTTTGAATACCCGCGACTTCAACCAGAAGTCCTTGTACCGAGATGACCCGGCCATAGCGGGTAATGACTGGAATTCGGTCAATATCGTCAATAACGCTCTTCACGATTGTGCCGCACCTGTGCCGTTTGGGGTCATTCTGACCCAGCCCTATCTTCGCTGGTCGTCATTAAGGGCTGGTTAATACAGCTAAAAACAGCCAAATCTAACAAGTGTGACCGACATCGCTGGCCACGGAGGCCGTTTATTAACTATTTTAACGTTCTATTAACCATACTCGTTCAGTGTGAGTTAACTAGTTACACACGAGGGCAAAGTAATGCGGGTACTCCTGGTAGAAGACGATCTGGCGATGGCTCGGAGCATCGAGATGATGCTGAACGGCGAAGGCTTTAACGTTTACGCCACCGATATGGGGGAAGAAGGCCTCGATCTCGGCAAGATTTATGATTACGACATTATTGTTCTGGACCTAAATTTGCCGGACATGCACGGCTACGATGTGCTGAAAAAGCTGCGTAGCGCCAAAATTGATACACCGATCTTAATACTTTCGG
>JAPKDI010000247.1 GCA_026421105.1 Alphaproteobacteria bacterium
GCTAACGAAGAACTCACACTGCAAAACAATCGTGCGGCGGTGAGCGTATCGGGCGTGCGCGATCGTCTCCGCGTCCTAATGGTTTCCGGGCAACCCCATGCGGGCGAACGGATTTGGCGGAACCTTCTCAAGGCCGACCCATCAGTCGACCTCGTCCACTTCACGATCTTGCGCCCGCCGGAAAAACAGGACGGCACGTCCGTCCGCGAGTTGTCGTTGATCGCGTTTCCGACGCGGGAACTGTTCGAGGTCAAACTCGACGAATTTGATCTCATCATTTTCGATCGCTACAGACGGCGTGGTGTTCTGCTGCCGACCTATGTTGAGAATATTGCCGAATACGTCCGCGACGGCGGCGCATTGCTTGAGGCCGCGGGCCCTGCATTTGCAACGCCGCTAAGCTTGTTTCGTACGCCCTTGGGGCGCGTCCTACCGGCAGAACCGACCAACCGGGTGTACGAGCAAGGCTTTCAACCCAGGCTGACCGATCTTGGTCGGCGCCACCCTGTAACGGCCGATTTGCACGGCGCCGGGCCACCGGATGGTGATCCCGAGTGGGGCCGGTGGTTCCGGATGGTCGAGTCATCGCAGACGCGCGGCGTCTCCCTCATGTCTGGCCCAAACGAACACCCGCTGCTGGTCGTTGATCGTGTCGGCGACGGTCGCATCGCACAACTTTTGTCGGACCATGCATGGCTTTGGGCCCGCGGCTACGAAGGCGGCGGCCCGCAAGCGGAACTCCTCCGTCGGCTTGCCCATTGGCTGATGAAAGAACCGGATCTCGAAGAGGAAGAGTTACGCGCTGTCGCTAATGGCAACGGTATCCAGATCGAACGGCGTAGCTTGTCCACGGACGGCGGCCCGGTTCGCATCACGGGCCCTTCCGGTAAGACCCAAGAGATCGAATTGCAAGAATCCGCTGGTGGCCGTTTCACCGCGAGTTTTACCGCCTTCGAAACCGGCCTCTACCACTTTGCCGATGAAAACCACTCCACCGTGGCAGCGATCGGCGCGATCAATCCGCGCGAATTTGCCGACGTGCGTGGGACCGCTGACCTACTTCAATCCATCGTCGACGAGAGCGGCGGCCGCGTCACATGGCTTGCCAACGGCGGTACACCCGATATTCGCCGCGTACGCGGCGGCAGCAATGCAGGCGGGAGCAATTGGATCGGGGTATTCCGCAATGACAGCTACTTCGTCACCGGCGTTCGCCAAGTATCGCTGCTACCTGCCATTGCAGTGCTGATCTTGCTGATCTGTGGGCTGATGTTCTCTTGGCACCGCGAAGGCCGCTAGGCGACCAGGTCGGCCTGCATTTTATTCGCCGTCGTGAACCCGAGTGCCTCGTAAACGGGGTGACCGATCACCGAAGCATGCAAAAGCACCCGGCTGTAACCGAGGTGCCGCATATCGGTTATGGAGCGCTCGACGAGCGCCGATGCGATGCCTTCGCGCCGATACTCCGGACAAACAAAGCCCCCCAGACATAGCTGTAACGCCGGTGATCGGTCCGAATGACGTCCGGACACAGGCCTGAGAACTGTTGCACGGCGAGCGACCCCACAACATTTGTGCCACACCGGGCGAGAAAGCTTAGGAACGATTCTCCGGCGCGCGCCGCCGCGATGAACACCACCGTGCGGTCGAACCAATCCTCAACCAACGCCTCGGTTGGCACCAAACTATCCCGCCGCATCTTGCCGAAATGATCGGCAATGATGACATCGTCCGTCGAGGTACCTAGACAGATTTCGATACCCGCCGTTATGAAGCCACCGCCTAGTTAGCTTTGGTGATCGGACCGGTGACACCGATGATGCGGCCGCGCGGAATCTTGCGGATCAAAAGGAGGTCCTTATCAACTGGACCAGGCATCTCAAGGTTAAAACTGTTGGCATGAATGAAGCCGAACCGTTTGTAGTAGGCATGATCACCCACCAGCACGATCAAATCATGCCCAAGGCGCTGCGCCCGGTGCACGCCATTGCGCACCAGCGCGATTCCAATGGCCTGGCCTCGTCCGGCTGGGTGAACCGCCAATGGCCCCAGCAATATCGGTGCGCGCGCGCCTTGCACGGCTATCGGCCAGAACCTCAAGCTGCCCTGGAAGGCGCCGTCGATAAGGGCAACGTATGAAAGGGCCCATATTGGCGCGATGCCGTCTCGCAACCGGTAGGTCGTGCGCTGCATCCGATCGGATCCAAACGCGATATCCAAGAGGGCCTCTCGAGGAACTCGGTCCTGCTGCCGCTCCGGTACGATTTCAAACATGGTGTCTCCGACGACGATGGCTCGACCGGCACATGAAGCGCGATTTGGTGGTTAGCCGAGTCAATTAGCTGGAAAGGCGCGTCAAACGCGCGCGCGCGTAGTCTCGCCACAAAGCGCGGTAGGGATTTATCGTCGTCTGTCCCGCCGGATCATCACGGCGATCCCAGTAACACTCCGCCGTCGGCCAAGCAAGACAGCCATCGCGAACGACGAGCACCTTCTGCGACGGCAAAAGGTCTCCTATTAACCTTCTATAGGTGGGCTATCTCGAAAAAATAGTCGCAATCTCGAGGGAGAACAGACGCATTCTGCGATTCAGACGCCGTTTTCCGAATGCACCAGGTAGATACTGGCGTCCGGCAGCCTCCAGCCTTCAATGACTGGTGCAAGCTCACCCCGTTCCACAGCGGACGCGGCGAGAAAGTCCGGCAGAGCCGTTAGGCCGACACCGCGTATCGCGGGTGCAGCTTAGTCAAAACCGAAAGGGTGATGCCGACTACCGGCAGCGCAATCTTCAGGGCAAAAGTCGATGAAAACGGAAAAGTCGGCGAGACACTCGGAAAGACCACGCCCGCCTATCTTTCTTGGCAGCACGTACCGAGCCTCAGGTTCGGAAAGCTGGCTGGGGCGGCAGGGATCGAACCTGCGATCACGGGACCAAAACCCGT
>JAPKDI010000248.1 GCA_026421105.1 Alphaproteobacteria bacterium
TACCGAAAGAGCCTCGTGAAAAGATCAAAAATGAGCCGTGACCAAACGAAGGGCGCCTTTACGGGTGGCAACCTGGACGAACGGTTGAAGACCGCGACCTCGGCAAAACAAGCCGTCCTAGAGAAATTCAAAGCGCGCACAGACCCCAACGATCCGGCAGTCGCCGAGCGCCGCGCTGCCCGCCTCGCCCTGGCCGTCGCCCGCGAGGAACGAAAAGCCGTGCGCGCCGCAGAGAAAGCTGTTCGAGAAGCGGAAGAGGCGCGCCTGGCCGCCGAGGCAGCGGCGCTAAAGGCTGCTGCGGAAGCGGCGGCGGCCGCAGAGCGTGACCGGATTGCCGTGGAGAAGGCAGCGCAGGAAGCAGAGGAGGCGCGCCTCGCCGCCGAGGAAGTCGCCAGGAACCAAATATCGGCAGAAGAATTGAAGGCACAGCAGAAGGCCGCGCGCGATCTTCGCTATGCCAAACGCAAGGCGCGGAAATAATTCGCAGTTCTGGCGAACGGGCTTAACACCAACCTTCAACTTTCGAACTAACCCGGGATGCTCGTCGCGTAGTCGCCCGGGAATTGCTGAGGCACCGTTGCATAGGGGCGGGGACGCATGACCAAGAGGGTAGTGGGGAGGCCGTCGGCCTCGGTCGCCCGCGGACCAATCACAGCGACAACTTACTAACCAGCCGTCCGTGCTAGCCTGCCCAACAAAACGAGGGGAAATGGCATGGGTATTGAGTCCGCGCATCCGACAATCCGCCGTCACTTCGTGACGATCAATGGCGAGCGCCAGGTGCATTACCGTCGGGCCGGGAAGGGCCCCGTAGTTGTCCTATTGCACCAGTCGCCGACATCGAGCCGAGAGCACGTGCCGCTGATCGAACGTCTGATGAGCGAGTTTACTGTGATTGCGCCGGACACGCCGGGAAACGGGCTCTCCGATCCGCTCCTTGGAGAACAGCCGCTGGCGGAAGACTACGCCCACGCGCTGGCGCAAACCCTGGACGCACTGGGCATCGAACGCTGCGGCGTGTTCGGCACGCATACCGGCGGCGTCACAGCCACCGAGTTTGCGCGGTTGTACCCGGACCGGGTCAGCGTGTTGATCGTCGACGGCATCACATGCTGGACCGAGGCCGAGCGCGCCGACGCGCTGAAGAACTACTTCACGCCGTTTGCCCCGCAGTGGGATGGTAGTCATCTCACCTGGCTGTGGTCGCGGATGCGCGAGCAGACGATCTTCTTTCCGTGGTACGCGAAAACGCTCGCCGCACGCATGGACTATGAGGTGCCATCGCCTGATCGTATTCACAATGGGTTGCTTGAATTTCTGCGCGCGGGCGATGAGTACCGTAAACCCTACAAGGCAGCGTTCATTTTCAAGGGCGAGGAGTCGATCCCGGCGCTAACGTGCCCCGCCCATCTCATGGCGATTGCGCCGGACGTTCTGTTCAGCCATTTCGACCGACTGCCAGCCTTACCGGACAATATCAAGGTTGAACGCTTTGGCGCGAGTCGAAGCGAACTCCTTGATCGCGCTGTCGCGGTGTTGCGACAGTATCCTGGTCAACCCACGGTCTTGGGACCAGATGTTCCCAAGCCGACCCCGGGCCGCACCTGGCAGGACTACGCCACCGTTGATGGCGGGCAATTACATATGCGACGGAGTGGCGGGTCGGGTCGGCCGGTGTTGGTGCAGCATGATGCGGCGAGCGACAACAATGTGGTGCGGCTTGCAGCCGAAGGGTTTGTCGGCAGGCGGCCCGTTATTGCATTTGATCTCCCCGGCAACGGTGAGTCCGATAACACTATCGGCACCAACAAAGACGCGATCACCTGTACAACCTACGCGTCGGTGACACGCCAGGCGTTGGCGTCAATGGGACTTGATTCGGTGGACTACATCGGCACCTGGGGTTCGGGGTTCACCGGCCTGGAGTTGGCCAAGATGCAGCCGGGACTCGTCGATCATCTCGTCATCGCGCACGTCATCTATCATCCGCAATCGCTCCGTCAGGAACTCCTCGCCAACTACACTCCAGAGTTGGAGACCGATTGGTGGGGTGGCTACCTCTTGATGGCTTGGCATGCGATGCGCGACCAGGGATTGTTCTGGCCCTGGTACAACAGAACCCGGGAGGGCGTGTTACCGCGGGAGCCTTATGTCGATACGGCGATGGTCCACCGCCGCGTGGTCTCGTTGCTCAAGTGCTGGAACATGTGGCAAGCGCATTACGGCGCCCACTGGAAGTACGACGCCCATACCGAATTAGGTAACGCGCCGATCCCGGTGGCGCTGGCGTCTCCCGACAAGCATCCTGGTACAGCCGATGCTCTGAATGATCACAGCAGTTTGCGAGGCGTATCCATCGGGAATGATATGACGGCTTGGTCCGACGCGCTGTTACCGTTCTTGGAGAGCTAGACATGGGGACCGAAGCACCTGATGCCGGCGTTCGGCGACATTTCGTGACCATTGAAGGTGTGCGACAGATTCACTATCGGCGCGCTGGCAGTGGGCCGCCGGTGTTACTGCTCCATCAGTCGCCAAAATCGTCGCGCGAACATCTGCCGTTGATGCAGCACCTTATGGACCGTTTTACCTGTATCGCACCAGATACACCGGGCAATGGCAACTCTGATCCGCTAACTCTGAGCGACCCCGAGATGGCGGACTACGGCGACAACATCGCCTCTTTTCTTGATGCGCTCGGGATCGAGAAAATCGCAGTCTACGGTTTTCATACCGGCGCTTCGGTCGGCGCGGCTTTTGCTGCCCGTCATCCGGATCGTGTGCACATCGCGATTCTGAATGGGCTCGTGACACTTAACGCCGAAGAACGCGCCGACATCCTCGCCAATTACCTCACACCCTTCGCGCCTCAGTGGGACGGCAGTCATCTCACGTGGCTCTGGTCGCGGCTCCGCGAGCAGACCGTGTTTTTCCC
>JAPKDI010000249.1 GCA_026421105.1 Alphaproteobacteria bacterium
CATGCCGGACCTTGGCGGTTCCGCCGAGCACCAAATGGGCACCCGGCACCTCGTCCATTTGGGCGCATGATTTTTTGTATCAAGGTCTTCTCAGCAACAAGAACCCGCCCGACGGCGGCAGCTAATCGGCGCGAGTACGGCCCTATTTGATGCCGAAACCCTCGAAACGCTTATTGAATTTTGCGACCTGTCCACCCGCATCGACCAGGCGCTGGTTGCCGCCTGTCCATGCAGGATGCGACTTCGGGTCGATATCGAGCGTCATCCGGTCGCCCGCTGCGCCCCACGTCGACCGTGTGGTGAATTCCGTGCCATCGGTCATGACCACGGTGATTTCGTGGTATTCCGGGTGAATATCTTGCTTCATTTCTGTGCCTCCGCGCGAAGGCCGGGCTTATAGCAGACACATCGCCATGTGAGCAACTGGGCCGCGCCGTTGTGTGTTGTTGGGGCCCTACACCTCACCTATGTTCAAGATAGGCAAAATAACTGATCAGCAAGGAAAAACGGTGGCAAGAGGGTCAAGCACCTACGGCGGATCGATTGGCAGCGGCCCCGAAGATCGGCCGGTAAGTCGAGACATGGGTCAACTGCGACCGGTATTGGAATTCGCCCTGCCCTACTGGCGGGTCGCGGCTGCCGCCGGTGTTGCGCTCATCGCCGCCGCGGCTGGGACGCTGGGTATTGGCCGGGTTCTCCAGCTCCTTATCGACAATTTCGATTCGATGGCGGACGTGAACCGCACGTTCCTGCTTTTAATGGGTGTTGTTGCCGTCATAGCGGTTGGGACTTTCGGGCGTTATTACCTCGTGATGTGGTTGGGCGAGCGTGTCGTGGCAGACCTGCGTAGCGCAATCTATGACCGTGTCATTGGGCTCAGCCCGGCCTTCTTCGAGAAAAACAAGACGGGTGAAATCCTGTCGCGGATCACCACCGACACCACGCTCATACAATCGATCGTTGGGGCCAGTGCCTCGATGGCCTTGCGCAATATCCTGCTGCTCGTCGGCGGCTTGATCATGTTGATCGTGACTAGCCCCAAGCTGTCCGGGCTCATCATTCTAGCCGTCCCGTTTATCGTGCTGCCGCTCGTGGTCTTCGGGCGCCGTGTGCGCCGGTTGTCGCGACAGACCCAGGATCGCATTGCTGTCGTCAGCGCCGCCGCGGACGAAAGCATTAACGAAGTACGGACGGTCCAAGCATTCGTTCACGAGGACATCGAGCGTCGTCGGTTTGGCGACAAAGTCGAGGGAGCGCTTCGCGCGGCCATGGACCAGATCCGCTCTCGTGCGTTCCTGACGCTCTCGGTCATCATGCTCGTGTTTGGATCCATTGTTGGGGTGTTGTGGATCGGTGCCGTCGAGGTGCTGAACGGCGGCATGAGCAGTGGTGATCTCGGCGCTTTTGTTTTTTATGCCATTGTCACCGCAGGATCGGTTGCCGCGCTGTCGGAGGTGTATGGCGATGTCCAGAAGGCCGCCGGGGCCGCCGAGCGTCTCTCGGAATTGCTCAATACCGAATCCGATATCAAGGCGCCCGTGGCGCCGCTTGCAATCACAAGTCCCGCCCAGGGGGCTGTCGCTCTTCACGACGTAACCTTCCGATATCCGATGCGGCCCGACATCGATGCCCTGTCCACGCTCTCGCTGAATGTGTCGGCAGGCGAGACCGTCGCGCTCGTGGGTCCATCCGGGGCTGGCAAGACCACGATATTCCAACTGCTTCTCCGGTTTTATGACCCTACGATGGGGCACATTACTTTTGATGGCGTCGATTTGGTGCGCCTCGATCCGCGCGAGCTACGTGCCCACATCGGCCTCGTCTCGCAAGATCCCGTGATTTTTGGCGCCGACTCATGGGACAACATTCGCTACGGGCGACCAGAAGCGACGGACGAAGAGGTTCGCGCTGCCGCCGACGCGGCCTCGGCCACCGAGTTCCTCGATCGGCTACCCGACGGCTTTGCCACGCAGCTTGGCGAACGCGGTGTGACATTGTCGGGCGGGCAGAAACAGCGGATTGCGATTGCGCGGGCCCTGCTGCGCAACCCGGGCTTGCTGCTGCTTGACGAAGCGACCAGCGCACTGGATGCGGAAAGTGAACGCGCCGTTCAAAATGCCCTCGAATTGTTGATGCAGGGCCGTACCACAATCGTCATTGCCCATCGCCTCGCGACGGTACAAAAAGCCGATAGGATTGTGGTAATCGACGGTGGTCAAGTCGCGGCCGAGGGGACCCACGATGATCTCATGCAACAGGGCGGGCTATATGCCCGTCTAGCGAAGCTGCAATTCAATGTCGGGAGCCTGCGCGAAGTCTCCGGAATCTAGCGCTCGGTCAACTTCATTTCGATACGCCGGTTGCGGCGAAACGCGATCTCGTCGGTACCCCCATCTAACGGATGATATTGGCCAAATCCGGCGGCGGCGAGGCGCCGCGCCGGAATGCCAGCTTCAATCAAGAACTTCACGACATTGGTCGCCCGTGCGCCCGAAAGTTCCCAGTTTGAGGGAAACTGCGCGGAGTTAATCGGTACCGAGTCGGTGTGGCCGTCGACCCGCAGAATCCAGTTGATGTCTCCAGGGATGCGCGGCGTGATCTCGGCCAGAGTGTTTGCAAGGTCACGGAGCCGCGCGCGACCTTCGCTACCGAGTTCCGCCGAGCCCGACGAAAACAAGACTTCCGACTGGAAGACAAACCTATCGCCGACAATTTGGATGTCGCGCCGGTCGCCGAGAACCTCGCGGAGTCGCCCAAAAAACTCAGATCGGTATCGCGAAAGCTCTTCGACTTTTTGCGCCAACGCTTGGTTGAGGCGGCGACCAAGGTCTGAAATGACAACCTGTTGTTCTTCATCGCGCGACTCGGCTTGATCGAGCGCGCCTTGCAACGCGGCCAATTGCTGGCGCAACAA
>JAPKDI010000250.1 GCA_026421105.1 Alphaproteobacteria bacterium
CTATAGCGATCTGAATCTTCGCCGGTGTCTGCACCATTGAAGAACATGACACCTAAATCTATTTTTGGAACTGCGTCGGTACCCTGATTCGGTGTCGCCTCCTGCGGCACCGCGATTGCGGTGGCCCGTGCAGTCGCAATTTCGGCCCATTCATGACTGATTTCTGCGTGTACAAACACCGAAACGTGAGCTTGATTTGCCCCGTGCTGACGACAGGTCACCTGCAATTGCAATGCTTCATCAACCTTGGCCTTCTCTGCATCAACGAAATCCATGTGATCAATCGACACTCGAGTGTCTACTGTCGCATGGACCATCTCTTTGACGGCGGCGTCGACAAGGCTGACGTACGCGGTCGTCGGCAATAGCAGATCAGGACCTAGGCGCGAGCTTGCCCACAGGAGACGGGAGGCAGGATCGTCGATTTGCCAAATGGTGGTTCGCGGCAGTGCCGCGATACCGGGCAAGCGCCGTCCGAGGACTGGGTGAAGGTCGCGCTCCAGTTTGGCCCCGACGCTTACATTTGACTTAGTGGCTGGGGCATCGACCCAATAGCGATTCTTGTGAAATGGGTAGGTCGGCAGTGCGACCCTACTGACACCTGGATTGTTGTGTAACGCAGCCCAGTTTGGCGTTACACCCGCTTCGTAAAGGCACCGGAGCGCCTCGAGCATCTGCTTTGATTCATCTGCTCCTCGGCGCATGGATCCAAGCCAAACAGCATCCGATCGTACATTGTTCCTCATACCCAGTGACGTGAGCACGGGATGAGGTCCAATCTCCAGATAGAGTGATATATCCATTGAAGCCAACGTTTGCAGTCCGTCGCGAAACCGCACTGGCGCAACGATGTGGCGCAACCAGTATTCCGGTGTGGCGATCTCATCACCAGCGATTTGGCCGGTCACGTTCGATACGATGCTTGTATGTGGCGTTGAGAAATCCACCGTTGCAAGCACCTCGCCGAAGGGCTCCAGAGCCGGTTCCATTAATGGTGAATGAAACGCGTGGGACACGGTAAGGCTTCGGGAGTTAACACCTTTTTTGCCCAATGCTGTGGCTATAGTTTTGAGTGCATTGCCTGGACCTGACAGGACGATTTCGTCATTTGCGTTGATCGCTGCGAGCCCGACGCCGTCGATGTTCGCGCATTCGCGTAATGCGACGTCTTCGCTGGCGAACACACTCAACATGGAACCGCCGGTTGGCAATGCCTGCATCAAACGCCCCCGCGCTTCTACGAGTCGTAAGCCGTCTTCTACCGAAAACACGCCAGCCACCGTGGCGGCGACGAATTCACCGACGCTATGTCCGACAACCGCAGCCGGCATTATCCCCCAGTGTTGCCACAACCGGGCGAGTGCATACTCCAAGGCAAAGAGCGCCGGTTGTGTCCAACCGGTCTCGTCAAGATTTTCTAAGTCTGCATGGTTACCTTTAGATTTGAAGATCACGGAACGCAGCGATGTTTGTCGGAGGCCCTGGAATATCGACTCACAGTGGTCGAGTGCCTGCCTGAAGACCGGCTCGGCCGTGTACAGACGTTCACCCATGCCACGGCGCTGGGAACCTTGGCCGGTGAACATCCATGCGACTGGCGGTGGGCCATCAAGCGGAATGTCTGATCTGACATTCGCTTTGTTACTGCGAGTTCTAAGAGCCGACGCGATCGCTGATCCCGTGGTTCCGATCACTGAGATACGCTGCTCGAAGTGCGCTCGGCCCAGTGCTGCTGTTGCGCAGACATCGCGCAGTAAAACGGTCGGCGACCTGTCGAGAAAGTTGGCGTAGGCAAGGGCCAGGGTTCGTAGGGATTCTGGATTACGCGCGGACAACGCCAGCAACTGCACAGATTGTGGCGATTGGGTTGCATTCGATTCGCGCTCCGGGTTGTCCATGGGCACTTCTTCAAGTACTACATGTGCGTTGGTTCCCGTGAAGCCGAACGAACTTACGCCGGCTCGACGAGGCTCGCCCGAGACCGAGGACCACGGTGTCACGTGTGTTGGTACGACCACTGGCAGCTGATTCCATGGAATGTGCGGGTTGGGATCCTTCAGGTGAAGCGTTGGTGGTATTTCCTGATGTTGTAGGGCGAGCATGGTTTTTATAAGCCCGACCAGGCCTGCTGCTGCCTCGGTATGCCCGAAGACCGTCTTGGCCGACCCAACTGCGAGTGGCGCTGCTCGATCACCAAAAACGGCGCCGAGCGCTCTGACCTCGATTGGATCGCCGAGTGGGGTGCCTGTTCCGTGCGCTTCTACGTATGAGATGTCCGATGGTTCAGTGTTGGCATCAGCGAGCGCTGCGCGAATCACGCGCTCTTGCGCGGGACCGTTTGGCGCCGTAAGACCGTTGCTGCGGCCGTCCTGATTTACGGCGGAGCCGCGCACTATACCCAGCACGCGATTACCATCGGCGTGCGCACGCGACAAAGGCTTCAGTACAAGAATTGCGCCGCCTTCCGACCTAACGTAGCCGTCCGCTTGGGCGTCGAATGCCTTACATCGGCCGTCGGAGGCCATCATGCCCGCCTGTGTAAATGCATCTCCGAGCGTCGATGAAATCAACAGGTTGACGCCGCCTACGATTGCCATTGCCGACTCTCCACGACGCACGCTCTGGCAGGCCAAGTGCATTGCGACAAGTGACGATGAACAGGCGGTATCAATCGCCATGCTAGGCCCTTCAAGCCCAAGGGCATACGAGATGCGACCGGCAGCGGCGCTGAGTGCGTTCCCGCTGCCGGTGTAGGCCGAGATACCCGATTGCACTTGCAACGCGAGGTAGTCTTGAGTGCTGATGCCGACGAAAACGCCCGTCGCCGTGCCTGTGAGCCCATCGGGTGCGATGCCACCTGCTTCGAGGGCTTCCCACGCGAGTTCTAGAAGCAGGCGGTGTTGTGGA
>JAPKDI010000251.1 GCA_026421105.1 Alphaproteobacteria bacterium
AGCAACGGACTGTACTTGCTGTAATGCCTGTCTATCATCTCAGTACTGTTACCCAGCTGTCTGCTAAGTGCATGTGTGCTGACTCCACGCTCCAAGTCCTGCGTGGCGTAGAAGTGCCGCCAGCTATACAGTGTGCGTGTTCTGCCA
Source organism: Alphaproteobacteria bacterium (assembly GCA_026421105.1). Next base: position 148 of record JAPKDI010000251.1, read on the forward strand.
TCAGCCCCTGTCTTTAAATCCAGTTCATCCAACAATGCGTTAAATGCTCGATTGAGATTGTGCACGGTTACTGGCGCACTAAGCCGTGTTTTAAATCTGGCTCATCCAACTTTGCAGATATATCAGCACATCAAAGTCACCAGCCGTAATTCTTGGGTTCAGTTGCGCCTGACGCCACAAAGAGCGGGCGCAGCGTTTCATCGTGGCGCAGCCCCCTAGGAATCCCAGTTGTCAGCCCTGTATGTTCTCTGTATGTTCTAGTCTATAGTGTAGTTGTCCGAGCGAGCTCTTCATGACTGATCAGATTGTCATCACCGAAAAGACGAGCCAAGCGAAAGACGTCCGCGCCGCCATTGGGTCTCGCTACGGGATGGTTCTGCCCGCCGAAGGGCACCTGTTTGACTTGCTCGAACCAGAGGACGTGGTGCCGGAATGGAAGCGTTGGTCCCCAGTTCTGCTGCGCCCTGACGAACTTTACGGCACACAACCAGCAAAAGGTGGAAACAAGGCGCCCAAACTCAAAGCAATTCGTGAGGCGCTGCGTACGGCCAAGCGGGTATGGCTTGCCACCGATTGTGACCGGGAAGGGCAGCTCATCGGACAGGAGATCCTCGAACACTACAAGTATCGAGGTCAGGTCATGAGGGTACTGTTTACCGCTCAGGACGCCCAGACCATACGCCAGTCATTCGAGCGGGCCAAACCCAATTCAGAATACGCCCGGCTCTATGCCGCCGCAGTCGCGCGCCGCCAGGCAGATCAGATATACAATCTGTCACTGACCCGCTCCGCGACCGTCATCCTGGGTAAGGGCGCGCGGGGCGTCATTGGGGTCGGGCGTGTGAAAACGCCAACCCTGGCGATCGTCTGCAAAAGGGAACTGAAAATCCTTGATTTTGTTCCCACGAGCTATTTCGAGATTGTCGCCACCGCCGCGGTCGAACGCGGTGAGTTCAAGATGCGACATGCACCGCGGGAACGAATTATTGAACGTGAACTTGCGGAGGCCGTGGTCGCGGCTACCAGTGACTTCGAGGGCCCACTCGACGTGCGTGTCGACGACAAGCGTCAAGGGCCGCCAAAACTGCACGACCTGCCGTCGCTCCAGAAACTTTGCGCCTCGCGCTTCGGCTGGGCTGCGGCCAAGACGTTGGAGATCGCTCAGGAACTTTATGACGGCCAGGGCAAGAAAATCATCACCTATCCGCGGGCCGAAGTGCGCTACCTTCCGGAAAACTTAATTGGGGACGTGTCGCAGATCGTTGCCGGACTACAGGTGGGCAAATCGTTCAGCACGATTCCTGTACCAGCGGTGCCGGTTATCCGAAAGGGCAAGAGCGGCAGCTTCTATGACAAGGGATTGGATGGGGCCAGCCACCATGCAGTAATACCCAACGTCAATACGATCGAGAGCTTGCGAGACGTCTGGCCGCGCCTTTCGGCTGACGAGAAAAAACTGTTTGATGTGATCGCGCGTGCGTATCTGGCGACTGTGATGCCGGACTTCCGTTATCGCCAGACAACTGCGACGCTCGATGTTGGCAGCTTTCCCTTCAAGGCCACGGGCCGCCAACACATCGATCTCGGTTGGCGGGCAGCGTTTCCGGAATGGCAACCCGCTGACGAAAAGGGTGACGATGCGCAGTTACTTCCGCAGATGCGAAACGGCGAAGCTGCGCAGCTAAGGAACCCTGCCATCGAGGACAAGGAAACCCGGCCGCCGCCGCGCTACAACGAAGGTACTTTGATCGAAGCGATGCAGCAGGCTTGGCGCTTTGTCGATGACGAGATTTTGCGCGAAAGGCTGAAGGAAGCCAAGGGCATCGGCACCCCTGCGACCCGTGCCGAGATCATTGGAGGATTGAAACGGCAGGGGTTTCTGGTTGTTCAGGGAAAGAACATTGTGCCCACCGAAACCGGATTGAGTTTGTTTGCTGTTCTCCAACAGGCTGATCCGGCCTTGGTTGACCCCGGCGTGACGGCGCAACTCGAATGCCTGCTCGACGATGTCGTCGTTGGCAAACAGGAGATGGTTGGTGCCATTGATGCCGTTTGCGATGTTGCCCAGCGTATCATCGGTAAGCTCGTCGAAGGGCCGCCGGGCGGTGTGTCGCCTTTAGCCGGTTCTGCATCGGATAGCAGGGGCGGCGGACGGCCACCAACAGCCGCAATGAAGCGTTTCGTCGACAGCATCGCCCGTCAGAAGGGCATAAAGCCTCCGGCTGGTTACACAAAATCGGGATCGGTCTGTAGCGCGTTCCTCGATCAGCACGCTCGCAGGAAAACTGAGCGCGTTGACGGGAATGCCGTGAACGGCCCTGAAGCACGCCCCCCAAGTCGGGCGCAATTGTCATTCGCCGAGAGCATATCGCGGGAAAAAGGTATTTCGATAAGCGACCAAGCCAAGGCGAACTCTGCCGCCATGTCCATATGGATCGACACGAACCAGGGCGAAAAGCCCAGAAAGGGCCGCCGCGAAACTGTTGCGAAGAGTTCAGAACCAAAAGTTACAGAACCCACCACGCGGACGAAGCGGCCTCTAAAGCCCAAGGCAACTACGACTTCGGTGAATTCGAGGCATACGTCAGTTACAAAGCAGAGTAATACCGCCGCAAACACGCCATTGCGGGTTCCTTACGGCAACAAGGAAGTCGCACAACAACTCGGAGCCAGATACGCCGCAGGCGCATGGTATGCGCCGCCCGGTGTTGATTTGACCGAGTTCGAATCGAAGGGATGGCTGTGAGGGGGAGCTGT
>JAPKDI010000252.1 GCA_026421105.1 Alphaproteobacteria bacterium
GCGGTCACGTTCGATCCCACAGCCGTCTGCGTGGCACCTACTTTGGCTATGGGTTCCAGGAGCAGTGTTTCTTACGAGCGCATTATTGCTGATCAACAGCGCGATACTGGCGCTACTCGCCACGCCCGTTTCCGCCGGCGCTTTTTGGTTTGCTGTGCCCCTCGTTGCGAGCATTCCGCTGATGATGGGCTGGTTGCGCCTACGCAAAGCGCGGTCATTTCTAGGCACCCGGACACCGCACGAACTACTGGGAGCGCTAATGATCCTCAGTGGCGCAGCAGGCCCTGCACTGATTGCCGCGTTTCTATTTCGTGGCCTGTTCTTTCATAAAATCGTCGGCTTTTAGGCTGCAAGCGCCGCAAGCGTTTCCAAAAAAAGCCCAACTGCTGGGGGGCGGGTCCCTCGCGCTCGAGTTACCGCACGAACCCGCCGCCTCCACCCGATGCCGTCAATATTGAGAATAGCGAACGCCGAAACAGCTTCCGTCGCGCTGACAATATCGCGCGGAAGGACGGAGATGAAATCGCCTTCACCGAGAATAGACTTGATAAACAAGTAGGAATCCGACGAGATAGCAGGATTGGGTGGGGTCAGCCCCTGGTCGGTAAATTCGTGTACCCAACCAGGCACCACTTCCGCAATGTTGGAGGCAACCACCCAAGGGTAATGCATCAACTCCTCGAGACGGATATTGCGGCGTCGTGACAAGGGGTGCTCGCCTCGCACAACAACGGCATAAGTGTCTTCGGCTAGCACTCGCTCGTGAAGACCGGGGTCGGCCGGCCCGGCCCCAAAACCGGTAACAACCACGTCGAGGACGCCATTGCGCAAGTCATCGATGAGCGCTTCGTGCCGACCACCGGTCACCTCAATACGCACTCCCGGTCGATCTCTTGATAGCGCTGCAATGGCCCGGACCAACAATGTACTTCCCGCGCTAGCGGTACCGCCCACCGCGATACGGCCCTGCCCCGCACCCTGCAACAATTCTATGTCATCTCGGGCATGACGCACCTCGGCCAGTAGTGCCCGAGCATGGCGGGCCAGCGAAATGCCAAAAACAGTCGGAGATACCCCCTTGGGTCCACGGTCAACGAGCCGGGCACCCAATTCAGCCTCCAGATTGGCGAGACTTTTGGAAATCGCAGGTGTCGTAATACCTAACGACGCTGCTGCCCGCCCTAGGTTGGCAAAATCTACGGCAGCCAGAAATTGGCGTAGTTGACGAATCTCCAAGACTTTTCCAAAAGTTAAGGAAGGTTAACAATTGGATAATTGAAGGAAACCTTAGAACGTGTCAATTTCAGCCAGAATTGACGTGGGCGCCCCATTGCGCTCTTGCGGAGGGAAACATGACCGACCAATTGATACCCAAAGAAGAGTTCTTCAAAGCGCTACAAGCAGCGCGCACACCATCCCATTCCAGCGGGCATCCATTCAGCAACGCGTGGAAGGCCGGCGAGCTGTCTAAGGACGATCTCGGGTTCTGGGCAATGCAGATGTACTACTACATTGAAGACGTCACCCGGATGTTCTCCGCGCTCTTTACCCGGCTACCTGACCTTAAAGCGCGCCTATTGATGCTTGAGAATCTTAATGGTGAAGAGTTTCCCGACCGGCATCCCGACTTGCTCCTCGATTTCGCCGAGGCATGTGGTTACTCGCGTGAACGCGTCAAAGCTGGCTATCTTAAGGGCGAAATCTTGCCGTCGTCGATGGCAATGCGGTCTTGGATTTTTGAGCTAGCAACAGTGCGCGAGCTCTCCGACGCTGCCGCCGGCATCATGATCGCCCTGGAGGGTCAGACGCCTACGGTCTACCCGCTTTACATCGAAGCAGGCCGCAAAATGGGCTTCACCGATGAACAGCTGAAGTTCTTCCACGTCCACGTCGAAGCAGACGAAGGCCATGAAGAGGGCGGCCTCGAGATTTGCGCAACGCATGCCTACACCCGTGAGTTACAGGATCGGGCGATTGCCACGGTCTCCAACGCAGCACGGATGCGCTACCAAATGCTGACAGCAATTTACGACGCGACTGTCGGCGCCCGCCAGCAAGCCGCCGAATAACGTTGCGCTGGTACTCTGGAGAAGGAAAGGTTGCGCTAGTTACCGGCGCAACCGGTGGGATCGGCGGGGCGGCGGTCAAGCTGTTCCGCGAAGCCGGTGCGGCCGTTGTTGCGACGGGCCGGGATCAGCAGTACATCGAAGAAGTATTCCGCAGCGACGACCACGTACTCGCGCTCGAGGCTGATTTCTCTAAGGAACACGACGCACGTAACGCCATCGCCAGCGCACTAGAGCGTTATGGCCGAATTGACCACGTCGTCCATAGCGCCGGCGCCGTCGGAAAGGGGCGCATCGAAGAGACCAGTCTTGCCGACTGGCATCGCCTGATGGACATCAATCTGACCTCAGCGTTCCTGCTGTGCCGCGAGAGTTATACGGCGCTGAAAGAGAGCGAAGGGAATGCCGTTCTGCTCTCTTCAAGCAATGGCATGCATGGTGGCACAGCGATTTCTGGACTTCCTTATGCAATGGCGAAGGCAGGTGTGATCAACCTGACGCGCTACCTTGCCAAGGAATGGGCACCTGACGGCATCCGAGTGAACTGTGTTTCGCCAGGCCCAGTCGACACACCCATGCTGGACCGTCTAACCGAGGAGCAACACACCTGGACCAAAGCGGCGACGTTGCTCGGCCGCTACGCCACTGCGGACGAATGTGCCGGTATGATCATTCACTTGTGCTCAGATTACGCCAACTCAATGACCGGCACTGTGGCAAATGTTTCCTCCGGCATGGTCTTAGACTAAGCGGATATGGCCCTGACCCACCGTGACTCGGCCGAAATCACCGGCTACCACGCCCACATCTATTACGATGCCGA
>JAPKDI010000253.1 GCA_026421105.1 Alphaproteobacteria bacterium
GCAGCCGCAACTCGTTGTGGACCTTCAAGTGCTGCACGCTGGCCAGGGCGCCCGCAGCAATGGCGGGCGACAAGGACGTTGTGAAGATGAACGATGCTGCGTAACTGCGCACCACATCAACGATCGTGGAGGAAGCAGCGATATAGCCGCCCATCACGCCAACTGCCTTGCCCAGCGTGCCTTCGATTACAGTAATTCGATGAGCGAGGCCTTCTCGTTCGGCCACGCCACCGCCTCGCGGTCCGTAGAGGCCAACCGCGTGCACTTCGTCAAGATAGGTCATCGCACCGTACCGGTCGGCGAGATCGCAAATCTCGGCGATCGGGGCAATGTCCCCGTCCATCGAATAGACGGACTCAAAAGCGATCAGTTTCGGTACGTCAGGATCGGTTTCCTTGAGGAGTTGCTCAAGGTGCTCCACATCGTTGTGGCGGAAGATTTTTTTCTCGGCGCGGCTCGAACGAATGCCTGCAATCATCGACGCGTGGTTCAGCGAATCCGAAAAGATGACGCAGCCAGGTAAGAGCCCAGCCAGAGTCCCAATGGTGGCTTCGTTTGAGATGTAGCCCGATGTGAAAAGAAGAGCGGACTCTTTGCCGTGCCACTCGGCGAGTTCGCGCTCGAGGAGCACATGATAATGATTGGTGCCTGAGATATTTCGGGTGCCACCCGCGCCTGCGCCTACGGTGCGCAGTGCTTCTTCCATCGCCTCAATGACGACGGGGTTCTGCCCCATGCCGAGGTAGTCATTCGAGCACCACACCACGACCTCGTCCTGGCGGTTACCCTTGTGATAGGTCGCGCGCGGAAAATTTCCGGCGTGACGCGCTAAATCGGCGAAGACGCGATAGCGACCTTCTTCCTTAAGCGCCCCGATCTTGCGGGCAAAGAATGCTTCGTAATCCATCGGTACCGGACCTTTTCACGGACTTTATGTGCCACAGAGCTTTGGAGCAAACATGCTTGTTGTCGCACCCCTGACTTTGCGGCAGCTAAATTAGGCGCGTATATTGGGGGAAATTCTGCCCACACCCCGGGTAAACCACCATTGGGCGTCTCTACACTTCTGCTACTTTCGGAGAATTTCACATGACTGTTACTGCGCATGCCGTTTCGGGGGCAAAACGGACGACGGCGAAACCCGTTTTTCAGTGGGATGATGCCCTCCTCCTGGATGATCAACTGACGGAAGATGAGCGCATGATCCGCGACACCGCGCGGGATTATGCACAGGACAAATTGATGCCGCGGATCATCGAGGCAAATAGGCACGAGGTTTTCCACCGCGAGATCTTCGACGAAATGGGCGCGCTCGGCCTCTTGGGGCCGACCATCGACGGTTATGGCTGCGCCGGCGTCGGCTATGTCAGCTATGGCTTGATTGCGCGTGAGATTGAACGGGTCGACTCCGGGTATCGCTCGGCGATGAGCGTGCAGTCGAGCCTGGTGATGCACCCGATCCACGCCTACGGCACCGAAGAGTTGCGTCAGCGTTTTCTGCCCAGGCTCGCAACTGGCGAGATCATCGGGTGCTTCGGCCTTACCGAACCCGATTATGGCTCCGACCCCGGTGGCATGAAAACCCGCGCCAAGAAAGTTGACGGCGGTTATGCGCTGACCGGCAATAAGATGTGGATCACCAATTCGCCGATCGCGGATGTCTTCGTTATTTGGGCCAAGGATGACGACGGAAAGATTCGCGGCTTTGTCCTCGAAAAAGGCATGGACGGCCTCAGCGCACCGAAGATCGAGGGCAAATTCAGTTTGCGCGCGTCGATCACAGGCGAAATTGTCATGGACAATGTGTTTGTCCCGGAAGCAAACGCCTTTCCGGATATCCGTGGATTGGGCGGACCGTTCGGCTGCCTCAACAATGCACGCTTCGGCATCGCCTGGGGCGCATTGGGGGCCGCAGAATTCTGCTGGCACGCGGCGCGCCAATACACGCTAGACCGCAAGCAATTCGATAAACCCCTTGCTGCCAACCAGCTGATCCAAAAGAAGCTTGCGGACATGCAAACCGAGATCAGCATCGGGTTCCAGGCCTGCCTTCAGGTTGGGCGCCTTAAGGATGAAGGCCGAGCGGCGCCGGAAATGATCTCGCTGATCAAACGCAATTCGTGCGGCAAGGCTCTCGATGTGGTGCGGATGGCGCGCGACATGCATGGTGGCAATGGCGTTTCGGATGAGTTTCATGTCATCCGGCACCTGATGAACCTTGAAGCCGTCAACACCTATGAGGGCACGCACGACGTGCACGCCCTGATCCTGGGCCGCGCCCAAACCGGCATCCAAGCCTTCAAATAGCTGCGGTGGCAGACACAAAAACAGGCGGCAACCAGGCTGCCCCACTCATATCGTCGAGGACAGTTGGTTAGCGGGAGCCCCCGTAGCGAATTTCGTCGCTCCAAAACCGTTCCAGTTCCTGCAGCGCATCGTTCATGCCGCTGAGCGTGTCGGAGCCCAACGGACCGCGCGACAGCGTGACAACGTGGGTTTCATAGAGCGCGTTGATCTTTTCGTAGAGTTCGAGCCCCTTCGGTGACAGCCGCAGCCTGATAGAGCGACGATCATCGGACGAACGCTCCTGCTCCAAGTAGCCGTTTTCCACCATTTTCTTGACGTTATACGAGACGTTGGAGCCGAGGTAATAACCACGGCTGGTCAGTTCGCCGACGGTCATTTCGGCACGACCGACGTTGTAGAGGATAAGCGACTGAATGTTGTTAATATCCTGAATGTGCAGACGATCTAACTCGACCTTCACGACGTCGAGGAACCGGCGATGCAATCGCTCAATCAACTGAAGTGAATCCAAGTAGACGTGCTTGAACTCATGAATATTTTGGCTATCTGCCGTGTCCGCCATTATTTT
>JAPKDI010000254.1 GCA_026421105.1 Alphaproteobacteria bacterium
CTCGAGATCATGATGTCTCAGGCTTCTAACGATGAATCACCCGTGAAAAGCGCACGTCCATAGCCTGCGGACCCAGTTCCCAAGGCGCCGCTGTGTGCCTATCCCCCCTAGCCCCCCCCTGACCAGTGTGGGATCGCCGCAGTGCTTCGTGGACGTGCCAGTGGCGTTTTCGAGACGGATTTTGATCAAGCTTCTCTATTTTCAGCAAACTACATGGTAAAGGGACCCCGTTTGCGCGGAGTCTGTCGTATCTGACGTCGCCCGGGGCGGCTAATTGGAGGTGTGGGTGTGAATTGGGGGTAGTTTGCGTAGCGCACGATGGGCTGCCGCTTCCGAGTCGTTCACTAGAGTCGTCCGAGCCCCGGGCCAGTTCGGCATGAAGGGCTGCCCAAAGAGGAAAATCGACACCGGCTCGCCGTAGGAAGTCGACCCTGGTGGTTACGGCGAAGGCGTCAAAGAAGATCACCGACTTTTTCGAGAAGAAAAGCGCACTGCAGCGCAGTGTGCACGACGAGAGCGAGGTGCCACGGTGCGCTTCGACTGCGTCGCCGCCATAAGCCCGCTGCTAGAGCGAAGAAGGCGATTGACGACAGGGAGTTCGCGCGCACCGAGGACGGCGCCGGCAACACGGCGTTCTCGCAGGTCGCGACTGGCCGGGCTGAAGAAGCGCGCGCGCGAGCTCGCGCCGCGGTCGCCGCGCCCTGACCACCTCCCTGCCCAGCCCGTACTCGCGCGACCGCGGCGGCCCCGACGCTCGGATTCCGGGCCGATCGTACTTTCTAATTCGGATCTGGGGGGGCGCTCGCGGTTCGCTAATTCCGCCGTCGGATCTGGTTTTGTCGGTTCTGGAGCTGTTCTGGCTTGGCATTCCAGTAATATAAAATTTACCGCTCCCAAGTACGCCCGGCTCCCCCGCCGGAAAGACCTCTGCCCGCGACCATCGGTCGGCGCCCCTTGACACACGCCCCAAGGCCAAGCGAATTCTAGATGAGGTCGTCCACAGTGATTTGGCGACTCGCCATCTCCGCGACGACAACAGCGGCTTTACTTGCTTCGAAAGGACGTCTAAGTGGTTCGCGGACGTTGACTAGGAAGTTACCCCGCACTGCGATGTCTTCGCAATTGCGGATGGAAGCGACTCCGTTGCTACGGCGAGTGGTGGTGACTGGCATGGGAATATGTTCGTGCCTCGGCAACACGCTGGAAGAGGTCACAGACTCACTGCGCGTCTTCCAGGGACGATTACGGCTTGGTATCTCGAAGCTCAAACTGCGTTTCATCTTTTGTAGGTACCATGCGAAACCGGGCATAAAGCATATGCCGAAGTATGCAGAGATTGGCATGAAATCTCAAGTTGCTGGACGGTAAGTTATGGGTGTCCATCATGATATTGGTTTTCAAAGTTTGTTCATGACCGATTGTAGGCCAGACTTGGACTTGGATAACGTGCCGTGCATTGACCGTAAATTGGCACGATTCATGGGTGAGAACGCAAAATATGCGTTTATTTCCATGCATAACGCGATAATCGATGCAGATTTACCGAAGGATTGCTACGAAAACAACCCGCGTGCAGGTGGGATCCTTGGTCAGGGTGGGACTTCCATTCCTGATGTTGGCGCGACGCTCGACGCAGTAGCGGCCGGCAAGCTGCGCCAGATTGGCCCGTATCGTGTGACCAGGACAATGGGAAGCACTGTTTCGGCGGTGCTTGCAACGGCGTTTAAGCTCCAGGGCTCGAGCTACAGTGTGTCTTCTGCGTGTTCGACGGGCGCGCACTGTATCGGCATCGGCATGGAGCAAATTCAGCTGGACAAGCACGACGTGATGTTCTGCGGCGCTGGAGAGCTTGAAAACTGGGGTAGCACGATCATGTTTGATGGCATGGGCGCGCTCTCAACGAAGTACAACGATGACCCCACGCATGCATCCCGCGCCTTTGACAAGGACCGTGATGGCTTTGTCATTGCTGCTGGCGGTGGCATTGTTATTCTCGAGGAACTCGAACATGCCAAAAAGCGCGGTGCAAAAATTTATGGCGAGGTCGTCGGCTACAGCGCGACATCCGACGGCTTCGATATGGTTGCACCCTCCGGCGAAGGTGGCGAGCGCTGCATGCGTGAGGCCATTCAAATGGCAAACAAGCTTGGTGGAGATAAAAAGATCGATTACGTCAACACACATGGCACCTCGACACCCATCGGTGACGTAAAAGAGCTTGGTGCGATCAAACATCTTTTCACCACAGAATTTGATTATATTCCTAATATTGGCTCCACAAAGTCCCTTTCCGGTCACGCCCTCTCTGTTGCCGGCGTCCATGAAGCCATATATTCACTCCTCATGATGAACCACAACTTCCTCACCGAGTCGGCCAATATTGTAAACATCGTTGACGAGGCAGAGGGCATGCCAATCCTCACCAAACGCAAAGACGGTTCTGTCTCTCGTGTCATGTCCAATTCCTTTGGCTTCGGCGGCACCAACGCTTGTCTCGTTTTCGACAAGTACGCTGAGTAGAAGTAACTTAATGAGCACACAAGACAAACAGCTCAAGAAAAACTGGCTCTGTACGATGCGGCAATACGCCGCTTCGCTACGCCGCCTGAGGCTGAGCTCCCTTGCCCCTGAGAGTGCCTGCTCAGTGCAGTTGAACTCAAAAGTGCCATTGCGTGACCCACGACAAGCCCCAAAAGAGCCTGCACCTCCACTCAACCCATAAGTCGCCCTTATAGTGTCGGTCCGTACGCCAAGAAACCCGGGCCCAGGGTATTGCAGAGACACTTCTGGACACTGGCAGACACTTCAAGAGTCAAGTTACTATTGAACATCGGATTCTTCTACTTCTAGTATAACATATTAATTAAT
>JAPKDI010000255.1 GCA_026421105.1 Alphaproteobacteria bacterium
CAGAGCAAGATCATCGCGGCGACGCCATTGGTTTTCGAAAGCGCAACGCGCTCTCAGATGATGCCGAGGTTCTGGTCGTTCTCCCGGGAAGCCGAAGGAGCGAGGTCGATCGCCTTCTGCCAATCTTCGCCGAAACTGTGCAGCGCGTGTGCGCAAGCCGACCCGGTCTACGGATCGTCATCCCAACAGTTGAGCACGTACGGGGCACCGTGAGTAAGGCCGTGCAACTGTGGCCAGGCGCGCCCATTGTCGTTACCGGTGAGGCTGCCCGGCACGACACGTTCGCCACTGCGACCACGGCCCTCGCAGCGTCCGGCACGGTGTCGGTCGAACTCGCGTTAGCTGGCGTACCCGCGGTGATCGCATACGACGTTAACAAGGTTACCGCCGCAATCGCCAAGCGTCTGGTCAAGACGGATCATGTTTCCCTCGTGAATATCTTGCTCAACCGTGCAGCAGTGCCCGAATATCTACTTAGGAAATGCCGCGCTGATCTCCTCGCGCCGGCAGTTGCGGCATTATTGGACGACCCAGAGGCGCGAGAGACCCAGCGTCAGGCTTATCGCTCGGCACTCGACATGCTCAAACCACCGCGCGATTTGCCGAGCGAGGTCGCCGCGGACGTTGTTGTAGGCCTGATCAAACAGAAAGAAACTGAATGACCGAGACCGAGAGGCACGCTTTTCGTTTGCTTCATACGATGCTCCGCGTGCGGGATATGGATCGGATGATCGCGTTCTATACCGACGTGCTCGGCATGTCGGTCCTGCGCCGATTCGAGGTCGAGCCTAAGCGCGAGACATTGTGTTTCCTCGGCTACGGCGACGAGAATGTAGATACCGTCGTGGAGCTATGCCAGGAGTGGGATCGTAAAGAGCCCTACCAGGTGGCGGGGCAAGGTTACGGCCACTTTGCACTCGGCGCGCCGAAGATTGATGAGATTTTTGAGCAGTTCCGGACGCGCGGCGTCACGATTATTCAGGAGCCCAAGGCCGTCCGAACGGGCGGGGCAGTCATCGGGTTCATCGCGGACCCCGAAGGCTACGAGATCGAGGTTATTGGACGGACTTAGCGTGCCGTCCAATCTAGTTGTTAACGATCGACCAAACCAGCGCACCCACCGCGCCCGCGGCCGCGCTGCGCAAGAGATACCGCCGCACCCGCCACGAGATCGATGGCGAGTTGTCATTGGCTGGCCGGCTTATAGGCTGGCGTCGAGATAACGGGCGAAGCACGCGCCGAGAGCGCGTGCCGCGAGCAACTTCTTTCTTACGAAGAACTCTAGCCACGTTTGCCCACCGGAACGTATTCGCGCTGTTGGGTCCCAGTGTAGAGCTGGCGCGGACGACCGATTTTCTGGCTCGGGTCTTCCAGCATTTCGGACCAATGAGCGATCCAACCAACGGTCCGGGCCAGTGCAAACAGCACGGTAAACATGCTCGTCGGGAAGCCCATCGCGCGAAGGATGATTCCGGAATAGAAGTCCACGTTGGGGAATAATTTCCGTTCGACGAAATACGGATCTTCTAGCGCTATCCGCTCAAGTTCCATCGCGAGTTTCAGCAGTGGTTCGTCCTGCGCCCCAAGCGCCTCGAGTACTTGATGCGCCGAGTCCTTCAACGCGGCCGCGCGTGGGTCGTAGTTCTTGTACACGCGGTGGCCAAAGCCCATCAAACGGAAGGAGTCATTCTTGTCTTTGGCCCGCTCAAGAAACTCAGGAATTCGGTCAACTGAACCTATCTCGTGAAGCATGTTGAGAACGGCTTCGTTGGCGCCGCCATGGGCTGGTCCCCACAGGCACGCAATCCCGGCCGCGATGCATGCGAACGGGTTGGCCCCTGATGAACCGGCAAGTCGCACCGTGCTGGTTGATGCATTCTGCTCGTGATCGGCATGCAGAATAAATATCCGCGCCATTGCGTTCGTGATGATTTCGCTCTGCTGGAAATCCTCGCCTGGCACTGAAAACATCATGTGCAAGAAGTTCGACACGTAGTCGAGATCGTTTCGCGGATAGATGAAGGGCTGGCCGACCGAATATTTGTAAGCCATCGCGGCGATTGTCGGAATTTTGGCGATCAGCCTATTGGCCGAGATTTTTCTGTGCTCAACATTCTCGATATCGAGGCTGTCATGGTAAAACGCAGAGAGCGCGCCCATCACGCCGCAGACGATCGCCATGGGATGTGCGTCGCGCCGAAATCCCCTGAAGAAGTAACTCAGTTGTTCGTGAACCATCGTGTGGTAGGTGATGGTTTTCTCGAAATCTTCCTTCGCGGCCTTATTCGGCAATTCGCCATTCAGGAGCAAATAGCAGGTCTCAAGATAATCCGCCGTTTCTGCCAGTTGCTCGATTGAGTAACCGCGATAGAGCAGGACCCCTTCGTCACCATCGATGTAGGTGATTTTGGATTCGCAGCTTGCAGTGGAGGTGAAGCCTGGATCGTAGGTGAAGCGTCCAGTCGTGCCGTAGAGCTTCCGGATATCAAGGACATCAGGTCCAAGCGAACCGCTCATCACCGGCAGGTCAAGTTGGAAACCATCACCAGAGATATTGGCCACCTCGGCCTTCTTTGCGTCCTCCGCCATGCTCTACCTTTTTTATCGTTTTCGTGGGCCGGACACCCTTTGGGATCGACGGCGGGCGGATTATACACGTTGGGTGGCGTTTGTAGATAGCCTGGCGAGACTATCTAACTCATTGAAAGAAATGGAAAAAAATAGAATTTCTCTAGGCACACGACAGACCGGCTAGTTAGTCGGCGCTGCATCCAACAATCGTCTTATCGTTTCAGCGCGGCCCAGTACCCGCATAACGTCAAAAATACCTGGTGAGACGGTCCGACCGGTTAGGGCGGCCCTCA
>JAPKDI010000256.1 GCA_026421105.1 Alphaproteobacteria bacterium
CTACTTCAATATCATCTGGGACGACGCAGAGGCCCTTGAAAACCTCGCGCGGCTTTCGCACCCACGGGTTGTTGTCGATACTGCGGGCCTGTCACCGAAGGCGACTGAGCTCGCCAATAGGCTGGCCGAATCGATTGGCGACGTTGACGAGCCCGACCTTGAAAAAATGCTGCGAGCGTTAAGCGACGCGAACACCACGGCCCCTAAAGAATAAACTTCGACAGATCCGAATCTTTGGCGAGATCAGAGACGTGCTCGCGCACGTAGGCGGCGTCAATCGTGATGGTCACGCCGGGTTGATCGGTCGCGGTATAGCTGACCTCGTCGAGTAGGCGCTCCATCACGGTGTGAAGCCGCCGGGCGCCGATGTTTTCCACCGTGGCATTGACCTCAGCGGCGACGCTGGCAATTTCATTGATGGCTTCGTCATTGAAGTTGAGGGTCACGTTTTCGGTGCCAATAAGTGCTGTGTATTGCTGAATGAGACTGGCCTCAGGCTCGGTGAGGATGCGCCGGAAGTCGTCGCGTGTCAGCGCTTTGAGTTCGACCCGGATCGGCAGGCGGCCCTGCAATTCGGGCAGAAGGTCAGATGGTTTCGCGAGCTGAAACGCGCCCGAGGCAACGAACAAGATGAAGTCGGTGCGCACGGTGCCGTGCTTGGTGGCGACCTGAGTGCCTTCAATTAGAGGCAGCAAATCGCGCTGCACCCCTTCTCGTGAGACATCGGCGCCCTGGCGATCCTGGCGCGCGGTGATCTTGTCGATCTCATCAAGAAACACGATGCCGTGCTGCTCAACCCGGTCGATGGCTTCTTTCACGAGCTTGTCTTGATCGACCAACTTGTCGCTCTCTTCGTCCATCAAGAGATCGTACGACTCGACCACCTTGAGGCGCTTCGGCTTCGAGCGCTGGCCGAGTGCTTTGCCCAACATATCGTTGAGGTTGATCATGCCCATCTGAGCTCCCGGCATCCCCGGGAGCTCGAAGGTCGGCATTCCAGCGCCGCCCGATTCTTGGACGTCGATCTCGATCTCTTTGTCGTCCAACTCACCTTCGCGCAGTTTCTTCCGAAACGCCTGCCGGGTGGTTTCGCTGGCATCATTGCCGACGAGGGCATCGAGGACGCGCTCCTCCGCCGCAAGTTGCGCGCGGGCCTGAACCTCTTCGCGCCGCTGATTGCGCACCATGGTGATTGAAATCTCCACCAGGTCGCGCACAATTTGTTCGACGTCGCGGCCGACGTAGCCGACTTCCGTGAACTTTGTGGCCTCGATCTTAAGGAAGGGTGCGTTGGCCAGTTTGGCCAGGCGGCGCGATATTTCGGTTTTACCGACGCCGGTTGGGCCAATCATCAAAATATTTTTGGGCACGATCTCTTCACGCAGCTCCTCGTCGAGCTGCTGGCGCCGCCAGCGGTTACGCAACGCGATCGCCACTGCGCGCTTGGCCTCATGCTGACCGATGATATGGCGGTCAAGTTCGGAAACGATCTCGCGCGGACTGAACTCAGACATACTTAGACGCTTTCAACGATGACGTTTTCATTGGTGTATACGCATATATCGGCGGCAATCTTCATTGCCTTACGGGCGATTGCCTCGGCATCCATATCGTCGCGGTCCATCAGGGCACGGGCCGCGGCCAGAGCGTAGTTGCCACCCGAACCGATGCCGATTACGCCATCGTCGGGCTCCATTACGTCACCCGAACCCGTTAGCACGAGGCTCACGCTCTCGTTGGCCACTGCCATCATGGCTTCGAGGCGGCGCAAATAGCGATCGGTGCGCCAATCCTTGGCCAGCTCAACGCAAGCGCGCTCCAACTGACCGCCGTGTTTCTCAAGCTTGGCCTCGAGGCGCTCGAAGAGGGTGAAGGCATCCGCGGTGGCGCCAGCAAACCCGACAACCACGCTACCATCCGCCAGTCGGCGCACTTTGCGGGCCTGGGACTTCATCACGGTAGCGCCGACCGAAACTTGCCCGTCGCCCGCGATGACCGCCTTGCCATCCTTGCGGACCGACAGGATTGTGGTGCCATGCCAATTCGGCGTCGGTTCGTCGGCCATGTCGGCTATCCTTGAAAAAAGCGCAGCTCCTGCGCGTCGGAAGGCCGACATGTAAGGATTTGCGCGGTGCGGTCAAGAGCTCCGGTGGTCACGTGCGGCCAATCCTGCTATATGGGCGCCGCGATGACCTCAAGGCCCCCAAACAACGAGGAGCGGCCATGCGCCAGGCCACCGTCGAACGTAAAACCAAGGAAACCGTCGTCTGTGCGACCGTCAATCTCGACGGCAGCGGTGTTTACACAGTCACCACAGGGATCGGGTTTCTCGATCACATGTTGGAGCAGCTCTCGCGGCACTCGCTTATCGACCTTGAGATGCGCGCCAAAGGCGACACGCACATAGATTTTCACCACACCGTTGAGGACACCGGCATAGTCCTGGGTGAGGCTGTCTCGCAGGCGTTGGGCGATCGTGCCGGGATTGTGCGCTATGGCGCCGCTTACATCCCATTTGATGAGACCCTGACGCGGGTCACGCTGGATTGTTCCAACCGGCCCTATACCGTGTGGCACGTCGATTTCCCGACATCAAAATTAGGCGAGATGGACACCGAGCTGTTTCGCGAGTGGTTTCAGGCCTTCGCGCAAGGCGCCGGGTTGACCCTGCACGTCGAAAACCTTTACGGGCGCAACAGCCACCACATCGTTGAATCCTGTTTCAAAGGCCTTGCGCGGGCGTTGCGCCAGGCCCTTGTCGTCGATCCACGCCAAGCGCAGTCGGTGCCCTCCACTAAGGGTGTGCTCGGCGGCTCCCTCTAAACGCGATGCGCTTCTATAGCGTCTACCAAGGTCC
>JAPKDI010000011.1 GCA_026421105.1 Alphaproteobacteria bacterium
AAGCACCACATTATTTTGATGAATAGGTTTACGTCGGATTTAGCGTCTCGGGTTATGAATTAGACCTAATAGCCGGGGCGACTGAGGTGTCTGAGAAACCTTGGGTGTGGTCCTATTTCGGTCTGACCGATGCTCAGGCTGAGTATGACCGTCTCATCAAGTTGAGCGGCGCCGCACTGGAACCGCCGCACGAGGTTGGCGGCGGTATCGTAGTTGATACGGTGAGTGATCCCTTCGGCAATCCCTTCGGCGTGATCAAGAACCCGAATTTCCCGAAGTAGGGCTTGCGTCTCCAGCCAATGCTGACGCCCGTCGTTCGGCGTTGCGGTGCGCAAAGAGGAGAAGCACGAGCGCACCGCTAACCGCGATCATCATCCAAAGCGCGCCGTTAAACCCGCCGGTGACATCGACCACCACCCCGATCGACAACGGCCCCAACACCCCGCCGATTTCGGCCGCCGAAAAAAATAGGCCACCCGCCGCGCCCATGTCGCCTGCGTCGACTCCGCGTGTCTCCATCAACACGAGTAACGCGATCGCCATAAGTGAACCGCGGCCGAGGCCTTGAACAATCAGCGACGCGACGATGCTGGGCGTTTGGCCGTTGAACAACAAAACCGCGCCGACCCCAATACTGGCGAACAGAACCAGGAGGACCGCAAATCGGCGATGCAGTACGGCGAACCTTGGCACGGTAAGCGAGCCAATAATCCCGACCGCGACAGGGACCGACGCCCAAAGCCCCGCTTCGGCGGGTGCCATGCCGCCCTGGCGCAATAACTCCGGCAGCCAGTTCCCCATACCGTGGAAAAAGAAAAAGATGCCGATACTCATCGCGAGGACAAGCCAAACCGATCGTATGCGCAACAAAGCACCGAACACTGCAAGCTGATCGCCCATCGTGCCGCCCTTTTTTGTCGCGGCTTCAACCGAGCGATTGATCGGATTCATCGCCAAAGCGAACCAAGCAAATCCGGCGACCAATACGATGACCGCATAGACCATTAGCGCCGCGCGCCAATCGTTATCGACGACCGGCATCAACACGCTGTTGGTCAGCGACAGCGCGAGCACGCTGCCCAAGGACGGACCCGTGATGTAGATGCCAATAGCGATGCCACGCTCGCGACCCGCGAACCATTGGGCGATGGCTTTTGGTGCGCCGATTGAAATGAGCGGACCGCCGACCCCGAAAATGCCGACCGCGAGGAACATGGTGATGTAGCCCGGTGCGACCGCCCGCAGGGCACCAGAGGCCGCCATAAGAATGGCAGCCAAGAAGAGCGCCCATTTCAACCCTGCACGGTCGACGAACACACCGCACGGGATGGCGACGACGATGTAAACCAGCGGCCAGGCACCTAGAATGCTGCCTATCGCTGTGTTGGAGAGTGCGAGGTCTGCGCTAATAGGCGCGATCAACGGCGGCATCGACGCTGCCAGGAGACCAAACGAAAAATAGATCAGCCACACGCCGCCGAGCATCGCCCAACGGAACGGATGTTCGTGGGGAATGATCGCGGGAGCAGTCGTTGCGGTAGTCATGGGTTGCCTACGATGCCGCCGGCACGGAAACCGCGCGTGCGGTCGCGCGACTATGCATGGCAAGGAGAACAATCAAGAGAAGACTAACGCCAACTAGGACGTACAGGGGCGCGGCAAAGGTACCGGTTACATCGAACAAGACGCCGAACGACAATGGCCCAAAGACGCCGCCGATCTCTGATGCGGTGAAGAACAATCCACCTGCCGCACCCATCTGATGGCTCGCGACCCCGCGCGTTTCCATCAATGTCATGAGAGCCACCGTCATCAGACCGCCACGAGCGATGCCGTGCGCGAGGTAGGAACCGCCGAGCAGGACTGAATTCGACGACAGCAAGAACATGGCGCCGAGCCCCATGCAGACGAACAAAACCAAGAGTACGGCAGTGCGGCGCTCCGGCGTCGCCAACCGAGGGACGATCAAGGCCGCGATCACCCCGATGGCGATCGGTGCCGAGGCCCATAAGCCAGCTGGACCCGAGTCCATCCCGTGAGAGATCAGAATTTCCGGCAGCCAGTTCGTAGTCGCATCATAGAAGAAGAACATGCCCATGCTCATCGCCAGTACGAGAACAACAGCAGGATTCTTGAGCAGATAGCCGAAGACCGCGATTTGTTCGCCAATGGTGCCCCGCCCCTCCGCATCAACACCCCTATCACCCGCACGAAAAGCGGCGCGGGAGGACAGTGCCCACCAGTAAACACCGCCCACGACCATGAACGCCGCGTAAATCATCAGCACCCAACGCCAGCTGCCGCCCGTGAGCGGCATCAGAACTGTGTTGGAGGTGGCGAGTGCCGCGATACTCCCAAGCGACGGACCGGTGAAGTAGATTCCCATCGCTAGGCCGCGTTGCCGGCCGGTGAACCACTTGGCAATGGCCTTCGGAGTAGTGATTGAGAGCAGCGGACCGCCGACACCGAACAAGGCAATTGCGAGGAACAGACTCCAAAAGTCGATCGCAAGGCCGCGCGTAACAGCCGAGACCGACATGATCATGGCGGCAATTAACAATGACCGGCGAGCACCCAGGCGATCAACCGCCGCCCCGCAAGGGATTGATGCGAAGACGTAGAGGAGTGGCCACGCGCTGAGGATCGTTCCCATCGCCGCGTAACTGAGCCCAAGGTCTTTGGTGACCGGCCCCACAAGGGGTGCCAATCCGTTGATCTGCAGCCCGAAGGAAAAGTAGATCAGCCAGATGCCGCTGAGAACGACCCAGCGGTAAGGGCTGACCTGCGCCGCTGTAGGCGAGGCATCTGATTCGGCTGACATGGCCTGGCTCTAGAGGATGCCCAGCGCCCCGATATGACGGCGGGTACGGTCGCCGAACCAATCCAGATCTGGGTTGAGTAGCGGTGTGTGGCCCACGGCATTCACGTTCTCGGCAAAACCGATCAAGAAGCGAAGTTCCTTGGCCGCGTAGAAAAGCGGTGTGAGTTCGCGTTCACCCTCAGTAAGCGGGCGCTCGCTCTCATATCCCGTTACGAAGGCCTCGTTGACCGCCTCATCAACGCCACCAATGTAATGATTGGCCCAAATGAAACTGTTGAGTTCGGCCGCCCAATGATCCACGCCACAGTTATCGAAATCGAGCAGGACGATATCGTCATTCTCGACGAAGGCGTTGTAGATGTGGAAATCGCCGTGGCTCGGGCCTTGCGGGGCCACGGTTTCGGGCAGGGCTTCGAGAGCGGTGGCAATAGCGTCAACCGCCAGCGCATACCACGGACCATCACCATCACGGTGCGCCACCATGCGCTGCAAAGACGGCAGCCCAAGGCGCATCTGACGGCCGCTATCTATACTGCGAACTCTAGTTGGAGCGAAGTCTTTAGCAATGAGATGTAAACGTCCGAACATGACGCCCAGTCGCTTTGCCATCTCAGGATTGGGATTGTCAGCAAACGGTGCGCCGTCGGCCCACCGGAACAGCGATAGATGCCGCCGACCTTCCGGCGCATCGAGCGGGATGTACAGCGTTCCATCTCGTGTCGGTATCGGCGCCGGCACCGGTACGCCGGCTTCATCGAGAAACTTCAAAAACTGGGTTTCGTAGTCGACATCAGCCTCACTACGAAAGCCTGTGCGCCAAACGCGGCTTGCATACGTCGTCCCATCACACCGGATTAAGTAGACGTCATTCATGCCCCGGGTCAGCAGCTCGCACTGAACGGGATGTGGCAGGTCGTACGCCTCGACGATACGCTCGCGGAGCGACGGCGAGTCGAGAATTGAATGCGAGATCGGAAGGACTTGAGCGGACATGCTGTTTCCTGGGCAGGGCGGCAACGCGGAGTTTGCCAGTGTAGGGCGCGCAATCCCGCTTCACCACAAGCGCCGCAAAACGTTTGCACGCCAGCGCGGTTTCGGTGGACAAGGAAGGTAGCACCCGCCTATTCCTTGTGGCGCTATGCCCCGACTGACCCATGTGTGGAGACCGCTATGCGGCTGATCCCCAGCGATACCGATGTCCTCTTGGTCATCGACGTACAGAACGACTTTTGCTCAGGCGGTGCTCTTGCGGTGGCCGGCGGGGACGACACTGTGCCGGTGATCAACCGACTGCAGAACCATTTTGCCAACGTCGTGCTGACTCAAGATTGGCATCCCGCCAAACACACGTCATTTGCCAGCCAGCACGCCAGTAAAAAACCGTTCCAGAGCGTTGCGGCAACCTATGGCGAACAAACCCTGTGGCCAGATCACTGCGTTCAGGGCACGCCAGGCGCCGAATTCCACACCGACCTCCAGCGCGACCACGCGCAGCTGGTCATTCGAAAAGGTTTTCGAACAGCCGTCGACTCATACTCAGCATTCTTTGAGAATGATCGTACGACACCAACAGGCCTGATCGGGTATTTGCGCGAGCGCCGCATTGATCGCGTGTTTCTCACTGGACTGGCGACCGATGTCTGTGTGCGCTTTAGCGCGATGGATGCCCGCAACGAAGGATTTGATACCGTCTTGGCTTTGGACGCCTGTCGCGGTCTCAGCGACGACGCCGTCAACAGCGCGTTGACTGCAATGAAAGAAGCCGGCGTGCGCGTGATTGAGTCCTTCGCAATCACCGGGCTTGCGGCATGACCGACCTCGTCACGCTGGAGGAGACCCGAAAAGCCCACGACGCGTTACCCGACATCATCTGGCGCACAACCCTGCAGAGGTTGGGCGTGGTTGCAGCCGCTGGATTCCTGGTTGGGCGGGTGCCGCAAGACCGTAAGACGGTAGCGCTGGTCACGGGTGGCAACGTCGTGCCGGCAGCTGTGAAACGGCTATTGGCGTCTCGCGCGTAGGGCGCGGGGTTAGCGTTTTTTCTTTGCCGCCGCTTTGCGGAATTGCGGTTTGCGCTTCGCGCGAAACGCGCGCTCCCCTTCGCGGCCTTCAGGCGAATCGTAATAGAGCCTGACAGCGATATTACCGAGGTTCGACAAACCGCGAATGGACTCGGTCTCGGCGTTGAAGGCGCGTTTACCCAGGGCAATGGCTGTGGGACTCATTTGCAATATCTCGTCGCACCAACGACGCACTTCAGCATCGAGTTGGGCGTCGGGCACGACAGCATTGACCAACCCCATCTCCATCGATTCTTGTGCGGAGTACTGCCGACACAAGAACCAAATTTCTTTGGCTTTTTTCTGGCCGACGTGGCGCGCCAGCAGGTTCGTCCCGAAACCAGGATCAACCGACCCCATTCTCGGTCCAGCTTGGCCAAAGACGGCACTTTCTCCAGCAATGGTGAGATCGCAAATTGTCGCCAAGACATTGCCGCCGCCGATGCACCAGCCACGCACCTTTGCGATGACCGGTTTGGGGGCATCGCGCATGATCGAGTGCAGTTCCTCGATCGGCAGACCGATGGTGCCCCGACCGTCATAGACACCGTCATGCGCACCTTGATCGCCACCCGATGAGAACGCTTTGGTGCCCGCGCCGGTGAGAACGATCACGCCAATATCGTCGTTCCACGCCGCCTTGTTGAAGGCATCGACCATTTCCTCACAGGTCTGACCGCGAAACGCGTTGTGCACCTTTGGGCGATCGATGGTGATGGTGGCCACGCTGTTGCGGACCGCATACTTGATGTCCTTGTAGGCCACGTCAGGTCTGTCCTTGCCAATAAGGTTTGCGGAGGTCGGCCTTCATTACTTTGCCGGCAGGATTGCGCGGGAGCGCGTCGCGCGTCTCGATGACGGCTATGCGTTGATGCTTGCCGAGCTGTTCGTTAGCCCAGTGGCGCATTGCATCAAGGTCGGGAGACGATTCTGGCATTGGCACGATTAACGCTAAAGGAGTTTCGCCCCAACGTTCATGCGGTATGCCGATAACGCATAGATCATAAACACCCGGGTGCGCGCCAAGGATCCGTTCGATGTCGGCCGGGAAGACATTGTAGCCGCCGGACACGATCATGTCCTTCTTGCGGTCAAGCAAATAGAGAAAGCCATCTTTATCAAGACGGCCGATATCGCCAGACCGCAAGAACGTGCGGCCCGATGCGGGGTCCTGCCACATTGCGGCTTTGGTTTGTTCGGGATTGTTGTGATAGCCCTTCATTAAGATCGGGCTGTAACCAATAATTTCGCCGGCCTGGCCTTGAGACAGCGGGGCTCCGTCGTCGTCAATAATGCGGATCTCGTTGCCCAGCATCGCCCGGCCCACGGATACGATTTTCTCCGGCAAATCCTCCGGCCGAACTATCGTCGCGAAACCTTCGGTCAGCCCGTAGACTTCGTAGTAGCCGCAGGCGAATTTCTTCAACATGCGGCGCTTGATCCCCTCCCGCATATGCGAACCCACAGTAGCCAGCGTTTTCAGTGACGAGAGATCGCGGGTATCCGCCGCAGGCGAATCCAGAATGGTTTGGTATTGCGCCGGCACCATGACGGTGGCCGTCCCCTGCCAGCGCTCAACGAGGCGACACCATTCGTCGGCATCGAACTTAGGCATGAGGACGGAGGTCGCACCGAACAAGAATGCACACAGTAGCAACGTCCATGCTGTGTTGGAGTGCAACGCCGTGGTGACAATGAAAACCGAATCAGTGTTGAAGCGCTGTTCCGCACTCATCAGATACGCGTGATTGAGCCGGCAATAGTGCGTCAGGACGATCCCCTTCGGCACGCCCGTAGTGCCCGACGAATAGATCAGGCACGCCTCATCGTCAGGTTGATTGACGATGGGGGGCGCCTCGTCGCTAGCGGTATTGCGCCACGCATCCAACCCCTGCCAACCCGAGGGCGGTGAACCGATCGCAATGTAGGCGTCGGGATCAACACTCACCTGGTCACGGATCGAGTCGACGCGATCGAGATAGGCATCGCTCACGATCAAAAGGTTTGCGCCGCAATCGGCGATCATCGTTGCTAGGCTGTCGGCGGTCACAATGGTCGGGAGTGACGCCACGGCCGCGCCTGCCTTCAGGGTTCCAAAATAGGCCGCAACAGCATCGTTGCTGTTATCGGCCAGGATACCAACTTTGTCGCCGCGACCCACGCCGCGTGCGCGGAGAGCGTTAGCGATTTGGTTCTGCTGGCGATCAAAAGCGCCCCACGACAGCACGATGTCGTTGCAGACCAAAGCTGCTTTCTCCGGATGCCGCTGGGCGTGGAGCGCCATGTGCTCCGGCATGAGAATGGCGGGTACATCAAATCGGGTCATAGGGCGCGCAGTGTCACGGCGCGAGGCGGGGCATGCAAGCCCACGCCTTGCGGTACCGTAGTCACGCCGCCACACTCAGCGTCCTGTTTGGAGAACACACTGGTGCCACAGACACGCCATACCATGTTGGTTGACGCCGACCACGACGACGCGGCTCGTCAGCAATTTGCGACGGGGCTTAAATCCTATCTGTCCGCGCAAGTCGGTAACGGGACAAAGGCGATTTATTACAACCGGGTCAAACCGGCCTTTCGGAGATCTACCGGGCGGACGCCAGCGACACGGCATGAGGTCCGTAAGGCGCTATCCATCGACCCCTACTACCAGGCCGCCAGTTCACTAAAGCGCACTGCGCAGGAAATCATGTGGGATGCCGTCGGTGGGCCCGTTGAACGGAACTGGTCCGACCTCAAAGTGCGAGCTCGACGGCAAAAAACGACGCGAAGTACACTTCGGCTGAGCCCTGATCTGGTAACCCCGCTTTACCACACTGCTGTGGACATCCATTGCATGCCCGGGGGCTATCACAGCGAGCTTGGGCCGGATGATCTGTTCGCTGGAGCGTTGTACGACCGTGGCATCTACTTATTCTCGATGGGCTTGCGCGGCAATCTCAACGATGACTTCGGCCAAAGCCTGGTGCACTGGGTGCGCCATAGTCATCCGGATTTGGCGCCGCAACGCATTCTCGACATGGGATGTTCAGTGGGGCATGGCACGTTGCCCTGGGCCGCTGCCTACCCGCTAGCCGAGCTTCACGCCATCGACGTCGGCGCGCCAATGCTGCGCTATGCGCAGGCGCGGGCTAACGCGTTAGATGTCACCGTGCACTTCTCACAGCAAAACGCCGAGCACACCGATTTCGCCGACGCGTCGTTCGACCTCATCATCTCGCAAATCATTATCCATGAAACATCGCGGCGCGCGCTGCCAAATATCTTGCGCGAGTGCCACCGGCTACTGAAGCCCGGTGGGTTGATGGTGCACATGGACGGTGTCGATTGGACTGGGCTAGACCCATACGAGGCGTTCGTCCCGGACTGGGATACGTACTTCAACAACGAACCCTTCATCGGCACGCTGCACGATCTTGATCTACCGCGGCTTGCCATGCAGGCCGGGTTCGCCACGGACAAGATCATCTTTGGTACTGCGCACAGCGCACGTCGCGACACCGAGAACAGAAACCGCGAAGAACTCACCGCCGGTGATTTCGGCAATGTTGGCGCTTTTATGGTCTACGGCGGTATCAAGGACTGAACCGCAGAGTGCGTCACCCCCTCCCCCATATTGGGCAGCGCAACAGGCCGAGGGGTACTTCGCGGCCACCGTTTCCGACCAGGTCACACGCCGCGACGGTGATTTGACCGGCGTGCTACCCGGCCGCCAGGTACGCACCGCGTAGGATCGTAAAATTTGTCAGTCTGGTGTCTGGCGTTAGTGTTAGACAAAACAACAGCATGAGTTCGCCATGATTTTGCCCGCCGAGAACAAGACGTTCGAGCTTTCCGTTCCCATTCTGGTGATCGGCGCTGGGGCCTGTGGGATCAGCGCCGCGCTGACCGCCAAAGAGAACGGCGCCAAAGTCATGCTACTGGAACGCGACGACACGCCAAGTGGCTCGTCCGCGCTATCGACCTGCCTTATCCCGGCGGCTGGAACAAAGCTCCAAGCAGCAGCGGGGGTTGAGGACTCGGTCGAAATCTTTGCCGAGGATCTGATCGCTAAGGCCAAAAATAAGAGCAACCCCGACATGGCGTATTGGGTGGCGGCGGCGAGCGGTCCAACGGTTGATTGGCTAGTTGATACCGTCGGGTTGCCGTTGTCGCTGGTGACTGGGTTCAAGTATCCGGGACATAGCGTCTACCGCATGCATGGTTCGCCCAATCGGACCGGCAGTGAGTTAATGGCGGTGATGAACGAAGCAATCGGGCGCGAAGCTATTGACGTAGCGACATCCGCGACGGTGACCGATCTCTATGCCGACACGGCAACCGGTCGTGTGACCGGCGTGCGGATCACCCGCCCGGACGGTGCGACCGAAGACATTGGCTGTGACGCACTGATCCTTGCCTGCAACGGCTACGGCGGGAACCCCGACATGGTGCGCGAATACGTCGAAGAGATGGCCGACGCTTGGTACTTCGGCCACACCGGTAACAAGGGTGATGCGGTACATTGGGGCGTTGCCTTGGGTGGCGCAGTCGCAGACATGGGCGGTTATCAGGGGCACGGCGCGGTGACTCAGCCGCACGGTACGCTATTGTTCTGGGGTTTGCTCACCGAAGGCGGCATCCAGGTGAACGTAAAGGGCGATCGCTTTTCGAATGAAGTCCGCGGCTACTCGGAACAAGCAGTTGAGGTAATCGCCCAGCCCGACAAAGTGGCGTGGGAGATCTGGGATGAAGGCGGACACAAGCTAGGCCTCGATTTCCAGGACTACCGCAACGGGATTGAGATGGGCGCGCATAAGTCCGCCGATACCGTTGAGGGCATTGCCGAGCGGAGCGGCATACCGCTCGACGCGCTGCAAAAGACCTTTGCCAATGTGGCCGCCTATCACTCCGGGACCAAGGAGGATCCGACGGGCCGCGATTGGTCCAGTTCCAAACCACTGCAACCACCTTATCATTTTGCCAAGATAACAGGCGCGTTGTTTCACACGCAGGGCGGCCTGGTGGTCAACGACAAGACCCAGGTGTTGCGCGAGGACGGGTCAGCACTGCCCAACGTCTTCGCAGGCGGTGGTGCCGCTCGCGGCCTCTCAGGCCCCTCGCGGTGGGGCTATTTGTCGGGCAACGGGCTGCTGACCGCGACCGTTTTGGGGCGCATTGCCGGGCGCGAAGCGGCCAAGATGGTGAAGAGCTAAAACGCCCGACCTGCTGTGCTAGCCTAATTGCCGAACAAGGAGCCGCCATGCCCGTTAAGCCCGCCGCCGGAAAACCCTTTGAATACACCGTACCCGTTGTCGTTGTTGGTGCAGGCGCGGGCGGCTTGACCGCGGCCCTTGCCGCCCGTGACGGGGGTGCCGAGGTGTTGTTGTTGGAACGCGATCACACACCGCGTGGTTCGACCTCCATGTCGCAAGGCAACATTGCTGCCGCCGGCACCAAGAGCCAAGCCGCTGCGGGCATCGATGACTCAGGTAAAAGATTTGGCGATGACATCGTTGCACTGGCTCGTGGTGAAACCGACGTTGAACTAGCTTACGCCTTCGCGGCTGCGTCGGGTCCAACGGTGGATTGGTTGACGGAAAAGCACAACGTCCCGCTGGAAGTTGATCTCGATTGGGGCGCAAAGCTCGGCCATTCATGCTCACGCATTCATGCGACGCCCAGCAAGACGGGCACCGAGTTGATGAGTTGCCTGATGAATGCCTGTGACGCGGCGGGCGTTGACCTCATCACCGATGCGCATGTTGTTGATGTCTATGCCGACGAGGACGGCACGGTGCGCGGCGTGCGGTTCGAGCGGCCCGACGGCTCGGACGAAGAGGTTGGATGTGGCGCGCTAGTCTTGACGACCTGCGGCTTTGGCGCCAACCGCGACATGATCCGCAAGTTCATCCCAGACATGGGAGAGGCGCTCTACCACGGGCACGAAGGGAATGAAGGCGAAGGCATCCGGTGGGGTATGGAACTGGGCGCCGCAACTGCTGACATGACAGCGTTCCAAGGCCTTGGTGCTTTGGCCGAACCGTCGCGCGTGTTGATCCACTACAACGCCATTCTTAACGGCGGCATCGTGGTCAATGTTAACGGCGACCGGTTTACGGATGAAACCACTGACATCTCCGGTATGGGCCGCAAAGTGACCGCGCAGCCCGAGCATTATGTCTGGTTCATCTTTGACCAGAAGCGCCAGGACTTTGTCCTGAAATACGAAGAGCACAAAGAGGCGATGGAGGTCGGCGCAGTGAAGAAGGCCGACACACTGGAAGAACTCTCACAAATCACCAAGGTACCAGCTAAGGCCTTGCAAAAAACATTGGATGGCGCGTCTGCGATGCAAAACGGCAAGGGCAAAGATCCCCATGGCCGTGACTTCGCGAGCGAAGAGCCGCTGGAAGGCCCGCCGTGGTACGTCGTCAAATCGGTGGGGGCGTTGTTTCACACCCAGGGCGGGTTGGTGATCGACGCTAACGCGCAAGTGCAGCGAGAAAACGGATCGCCTCTGCCCAACTTGTTTGCTGCCGGGGGTACCGCGCGCTCTACATCGGGCCCGTCGGACTGGGGCTACATTCCGGCCGCCGGGTTGTTCACTGCCACCACCCAGGGCCGCCTTGCCGGCGAAGCCGCCGCGCGGACCATTGCGTCAGCCAAGCAAAGCGCCGCCGCCGAATAGCCGTGACGGTGCCGCCAAGCCCTAAACTCCCGGCGTCGATCAGGAAGGCCGAGAGCAAGCTGGTAACGTTCGGACTTTCGCTACCCGAGACTGTCGAAGAATGACCGTGGGGGAATCGAGCCTTCAAGGTCCGCAAAAAGTCTTTCACGTTCCTGGTATGCGAACCTGACTCGTTGAAACTTTCGGCCAAGCCACGGGATCCGCTCGCCGAAGCCATGCACCTGCCCTTCACCGAAGCGGCATGCTGAAACCTCGGCAAAGCTGGCTGGGTGTCGGCGAAATTCGATGCCGGTGAAAACATTTCGGTTGGTCTGCTGACTAACTGGATGGCCGAGAGTTTTCGATTGATCTCGCCCAAGAAGCTCTCCGAAACAATCGAATCCTAAAAACCCTGTTCGTTTACTAGGGAAAGGGTGAACACCATGGTCGTTGCCGAACGGAAACCGAACAGGTGACGGAGCGGACCCAGGTGACTCGCCTTGCCCGGAACAAAACCATGCCGCTCATATAGCGCTCGGGCGCGCGGATTGGTGTCAATCACATCGAGTCGAACTTCGGCAAGGTCGCGTCGAGCAGCCTCGGCTTTGATCTCATTGAGGAGTGCAGACCCGACGCCAAGGCCCCGTGCTTCGGCGTCAACAAAGATTCCGTCCATCAGCAATTGGTCAGGGGCAGTCTCACGTTCGAGTAGGCTGAGGAGCAGTCCCCGCCAAGTGCCGCCAAACCAGCCGTAGTGGTGCGCCATGTCACTCAGCATTCCACCGACAAACACCCCTTCGTGGGTTTTGAAACCGGCAACGCCAATCAGTTTGCCGTCAGGTGTTGTCGCGCCAAACGCAAAGGCCGGGTCGATCACGTCTTCCAGCCACCGCAACGCCTTTTCGTCGGGCCGCATCAATAGACCAAGTTTTGCTGAGAAGGCTTCCCAAAACAGGCGTGCAGCGATGGACTTGCTTTCCGGCGCTAAGCCGGCTCGAACGGTCACATCCATATACTGAGGCTCCCTACCCCTGCGGCTTTTTCTGCTCGACTTTCTCGGTCGGGCCGTCAGCTTCGAGCCAGGCGCTGAAGCCGCCGCCGATGTGGGCGATGGGCAGCAGGCCCATGTCCTGGAGCTGTTTGGTGGCCAGGGCCGAGCGCCAGCCGGATTTGCAATAGAGGACGAATTTCTTGCCACTAGCGAAAACGTCGCGGTGGTAAGGGCTGTCAGGGTCGACCCAGAACTCTAGCATTCCCCGGGGGGCATGGACGGCGCCGGGGATCTTGCCCTCCTGCCAGAGCTCCCGTACATCGCGAATATCTATGAGGGTCACGGAATCTTCACCGACCAAGGATAAAGCGTTTTTAACAGCAATGGTCTCGATGGCAGCGTTGGCCTCGTCGACCAGTTGCTTGTAGCCTTTCTTCATACTAAATGTTCTCCACTCTGGGTGACCCCAGAGTACCCGATACGGCCCCCAGGGCCACGTAACACGCCGAGGAAGTTCCAGCTGTGAGCGCCAGAAGAGCCCGTTTCAATGTTGGTCAGATCGTCTCCCACCGCGGCGCGGGCTATCGCGGGGTGGTCTATGACGTCGACCCGACGTTCAGCCTGGATGACGCATGGTACAACGAAATGGCGCGCTCTCGCCCGCCCAGGGACAAGCCCTGGTACAGCGTGCTGGTCGATGGGGGTGAGCACACAACTTATGTCGCCGAACGCCACTTAGAGCGCAGCGACGACGACACCGCCATTCACAATCCCCTTGTGGAAGACCTCTTTGCCGAACTTCGCGACGGCACCTACGTGCCGCGCGACCGTCACAACTGATCATTCGTTTTCATCGGGAGGAAGAATATGCGTCTTAAGGGCAAGACGGCGCTCGTCACCGGCGCCGCATCGGGTATTGGCAAAGCCACCGCCGAACGGTTCGCAGAAGAAGGCGCCGTCATCGTATGCGCCGACAAAAATGGCGAGGGTGCGAACGCGACCGCAAAAGGAATCAACGACGGAGGCGGCAAGGCGTTTGCAGAAACGCTGGATGTCACCAAGTCTGATCAAGTCAACGCGGCGATTGCCAACGCTATCGAGCATACCGGCGGCCTGGATATCGTGGTGAACAACGCAGGGATCACGATTGTCGGCAGTGTTGAGCAAATGAGCGAAGCCCAGTGGGACACCGAGATGGATGTAAACGTGAAGTCCATCTACCTGATGTCAAAGGCTGTGTGGGCGCATATGAAAAACCGCAAGGGCGGTGTCATTCTAAACACTGCATCGATCGCCGGCCAGATCGGGATCCCGCAGGATGCGGCCTATTGCGCGTCTAAAGCAGCTGTCATCATGTTGACGCGTTGCATGGCAAAAGACGGTGCCGGCGACAAGATCCGCGTGAATTGTGTGTGTCCCGGCTTTATCGACACGCCAATGATCCAGGGCTATTTCAACGATCAGGACGATCCCGCAGCGGCGCGCGAATTCGCCACAGGCTTGCACCCCCTGGGACGCCTCGGCCTTGCCCGCGATATCGCCAACGGATTCTTGTTCCTCGCAAGCGACGATGCCGAATGGGTGACCGGAACGGCCCTCACGGTCGATGGCGGCTTGATGGCAGCCCTCCCCGGTTAGTCCCTTGGGTTGAAGCCTGCGCGGGCGGCCCTTAAGCTCGTATGCCCTCCCGCACAAACTTGGTCGTCATGGACGTACGCAAAGGCTTTCTCGATAGCATCGGCAATACACCGCTGATCCGCCTCAATAGGCTGTCCGATGCCACGGGCTGTGAAATTTTGGGCAAGGCGGAATTTCTTAACCCCGGCGGATCAGTCAAGGATCGCGCTGCGCTCGCCATCATCGAGGACGCCGAAGCGTCGGGCACCTTAAAACCGGGCGGCACCATCGTTGAAGGCACAGCGGGCAACACCGGGATTGGCCTCGGGCTGGTGGGCAACGCGAAGGGCTACAAGACGATCATCGTCATTCCCGAGACGCAGAGCCAAGAGAAGATGGACATGCTGAAGCTGTGCGGGGTCGATCTGCGACCCGTACCAGCCAGGCCATA
>JAPKDI010000257.1 GCA_026421105.1 Alphaproteobacteria bacterium
TTCGGAGTCGACGGTGATGCCGATGAGGGGCGATTTTGTCATGGCGCGGAGACTACGGGTGCGCTTGGCGTGGTGCAATTAGGGCAGGCTTGACCGCCGGGCGATGGTCGGCCCAAGGTCATAGGCATGAATGCAAGCGGCGATACACCGATGGCCCAGGCCCTGGCGGCAGCCGAGGCGGCAGCGCGTCACGGCGAGGTGCCGGTGGGTGCAGTGCTTGTCGACGCCAAAGGGATCGTGATTGCGGTAGCGGGGAATCGCACGCGCACTGACAATGATCCCACGGCCCATGCCGAGATGGTGGTGATCCGCGCGGCCGCAGCGGCGCGTGGGGCCGAGCGGCTGAACAATTGCGATCTCTACGTGACGCTGGAGCCGTGCCCGATGTGTGCCCAGGCGATCAGCTTTGCCCGGCTGCGGCGGCTGTATTACGGGGCGGCCGACCCCAAGGGCGGCGGCGTCGAGAACGGGCCGCGCATCTTTGCTCAAAGCACCTGCCATCACGCGCCCGAAACCTATGGTGGCTTGGACGAATCTCGGGCCGCAGCATTGCTGAAGGATTTTTTCAAGAGCCGACGCTGAGCCGAGGTGTTTGCGGGGCGTCAATGCGTGCAGCCTGATAATCTCTGATACAAACGCCTGGTCAGCCCCACAAAGAGAGTTTTCATGGTCTTCGAACATCCGGAAAAAACCAAAAAACTGTTGCCTAAGCTCCATGCCTTCATGGACGAACACATCTACCCGGCCGAAAGCGTTTATGCCGCGCAATTGGTTGAAGAGCGCTGGCGGGTGCCGCCCATCATGGAAGAGCTGAAGGAGAAGGCCAAAGCGGCTGGGCTGTGGAACCTCTTTTTGCCCGACGAAGAGTTGGCGATGGGCCTGACCAATCTGGAATACGCGCCGCTGTGCGAAGTGATGGGCCGGGTGCCGTTTGCCCCTGAGGTGTTCAACTGCAACGCGCCCGATACCGGCAATATGGAGTTGCTGGCCAACTACGCTGACGAGGCGCAAAAGGCCGCGTGGCTGACGCCGTTGTTGGAGGGAAAAATCCGCTCGGCGTTTTGCATGACCGAGCCCGATGTCGCGTCGTCCGATGCGACCAACGTTGAAACCTCGATCACGCGGGATGGCGATGACTATGTCATCAACGGGCGCAAATGGTGGATCACCAATGCCGCGCACCCGGACTGCACGATCTTCATCGTGATGGGCAAGACCGACCCGACCGCGCCGCGCCACAAGCAGCAATCGCAAATTCTAGTGCCGCGTGACACGGCGGGGGTTACCATCGTGCGTAAGTTGAGCCTGTTTGGCTTTGACGATGCGCCGCACGGGCATTGCGAGGTGACGTTCGAAAACGTACGGGTGCCGGCGACGAATTTGATTCTGGGCGAGGGGCGCGGCTTTGAAATTGCCCAAGGCCGCCTGGGGCCGGGACGCATTCATCACTGCATGCGCCAGATCGGCGTGGCCGAACGTGCGCTGGAGACCATGTGCCGCCGGGTGACGACGCGGGTTGCCTTTGGCAAGCCGTTGGCCGAGCAAGGTGCGTTGCGCCAGCAAATCGCACAAAGCCGGATCGAGATCGAACAGGCGCGGCTGTTGGTGCTTAAAACCGCGTGGATGATCGACCAGGTCGGCGCCAAAGAGGCGCGCAACGAGATCGGTATGATCAAGGTAGCGGTGCCGATGATGACGCAGAATATTCTTGATCGGGCGATGCAAGTGCATGGTGCGGGCGGGTTCTCGGAGGACTACGGCTTGTCCTACGCGTGGGCTTGGGCGCGCGGCTTGCGCATGGCCGACGGCCCCGACGAGGTGCACGCCGAAGGCATCGCAAAACGCGAGTTGCGGAAATACAGCAACGCCTAGTCACCGATCTTTTCAGCTTGGGCCCAGGCGAGGTCGGCGAGGGGGCGGACGAGGGCGCCCATGCGGGCGGCTTCGGGGTTGGCGGCAGTGCCGTCGCGCACGCGGCCCATGATGCCTTGCAGGATCGCCGCCATGCGAAAGAGGTTGTAGGCCATATAGAACTCCCAATCGGGGAGCGCATCGCGGCCCGTGCGTTTGGCGTAGGCAGCGACGTAGGCGGCCTCGCCCGGGATGCCAAGAGCGGCGATGTCGACTTCGCGCAGGCCGCGGAACTCGTCGGGCGACACCCGCCAGGCCATGACGTGATAGGCGAAGTCAGCCAGTGGATTTCCCAAGGTGGCGATCTCCCAATCAAGCACGCCGATGACGCGCGGTTCGGTCGGATGAAACACCAAGTTGTCGAGCCGGTAGTCGCCGTGGACGAGCGTGGTTTCGTCGTGCGTGGGCAGGTGCGCAGGCAGCCAGGCCATGAGGCGTTCCATGGCGTCGATGGAATCGGTTTCGCTGGCTTTGTATTGCTTGGACCAGCGGTCGATCTGGCGCGTGACATAACCGCCCTCGCGGCCAAAGTCGCCCATGCCGACTGATTTGTAGTCGACGTTGTGGAGTGCGGCGATCACCTCGTTCATCGCATCGAACATCGCAGCCCGTTCGTGGTCGGATGAGACCTTGGGCAACCGCGGGTCGAAGAAGATGCGCCCGTCGAGGAAATCCATCACGTAGAACATGGTGCCGACGATGCTTTCGTCCTCGCACAACAAAAAGGTGCGCGGCACCGGCACATCGGTCTCGGCCAACGCGTGAATGATGCGGTATTCACGATCAACGGCATGGGCCGATGGCAACAGCGTGCCCGGTGGTTTGCGCCGTAAGACGTAGGACTTGCCTGATGTGGTCAATCGGTAGGTCGGGTTGGACTGCCCGCCTTTGAATTCACTCACCGTCATCGGCCCA
>JAPKDI010000258.1 GCA_026421105.1 Alphaproteobacteria bacterium
AGTGCGAAATAGTAGTGCGCCATTTGGTAAAAGCCGGTGTGCACCACTTCGTCGTTCATTGAGAACACGAACACATTGGCAAAGTGCGCTTTTAGAAGCGCCTTGAGATCCTGAGCAGTCTTGCAGTTAATGTGGCCTTCTTTACTCGCAGGGCTCGCATAGGCTTGCGACGCCAAGCTCGGTGAGCCAACGATCAGCGTGCCCTCATCAGTCAGCGATCCGGCGAGGTTTCCGACGAAGACACCTTCGTCCTTTTGGTCGATATGCTCGATCACGTCGAGCGAGTAAACGCCGTCGAAGCGCCCCGGCGTCTCACCTGGAAAGGGCCCGCTTAGCATGTCGTGCACGCCGGTTGTTAACGGCCACGCAGGTGTGCGGCGAGCTTCCACATCAGCAATGAACACCGGGTCGAAGTCGATCGCCGTTACGTGACCGACCTCTTGCTGGACGATGCGGGTGCCGAACGCATCGGCGCAACCGACTTCCATTACGTCTGCGGCGCCGCTAAGCATCTTGGCCACAAATTTGTATCGCGCGAGCAAGATCGCCAGTCGGCGCGGGTCATCATGCCAGACTTGGTTGGTCATCAACCCGAGCCGTGACACGCCATCGGCATCAGCAATGTCGAGGGCGGCCTGGTATTGGGGCTCGCGCGTTTTATCGGTCATGGCACCGCTGACTCATGTGAAATAGATACACCCGTAATCCCCGGAATAGCCCGCTTGGGCAAACGCCCACTCCCATTCCGTAGGTGTCAGAAAGGCCCGGCAAGTCAACTGCCAGTAGAGTAAATTAGCTTTCTCGCGCTCATTGCGATACGACTCGATCGTCACGTGTGCGCTACCCTTGCGAACCCGCTCAATCTCACCCAGGGCGATATCTATCTCGTAATTATACAGGTTATGCAGCGTGTTAACGGAATAAACTAAGTCGAAGCTTGAAGTTTCGTACGGGAGTGGGTCAGCAATGGTGCCAGCTTTCAGCGCCGTACGAACTTCCTCTTTTGCGTGTGTAATTCCATATTCTGAGATATCGATGCCGGCGATCGTGACCTGCGGCAATACCTGGGTGAACTCGTAGAGGAGAAACCCTTTGCCGCAACCCACATCCAGGATACGTGCGCCCGGCTGAAGGTCGTAATGAGCGACCATCGCTTCGGCGACCGGTCGCCAGCGGCCGTCGTAATGGTAGCCACCAAAGCCATACCGGCGTTCACCGTCCCAATAGTCCTTCTCAAAGCGCCCCGCGACTTCGGCGCATTCGGCCTTATCGTGCTCCACCACGCGCTGGATGTAATCGCGGGTGGTTGCCGTGTGCAACCGCCCTACAAAATCGACATAGGCCATCAGACTGCCTCCGGTAGTTCGGTGGCTGCGAATTGATCGACGAGCAGGATGTCCTCGAAGCTTGCAATATCCTTCTGAGACCGGATGGACACGTTCTCATGGGCAGCATGGAGTTCGCGTCCATGCCCGAGGATCTGGTCGTACACGATGTACCGCGCCGCTTGATCACCCGGCAACATGAACATCGAAAACAGGATGACCCCGTCCAAGGTTGAGAGTTCTTCCATCACGGCGTTCAGCATCATGAAACAACCGGGCATGGCGTATTCAGTTGCCGAGAGTTTGAACGCTAGGCCGCTGCGCGCCGCGTAATCTCGGATCACCAGATTCTGAATTTGCTGCGGCATTCGTTCGCCGCGGACGGGTCGCGACGCGATGTAGCCTCGGAATCCACCCGCCATTAACATTACTCGAAACCACCCGGCAGCTTGTAGTCCATCCCGAGGCGGGTCGCCGGGCGCACCGTAATGGGCTCGAAGAACTCACCCAAACGCTTGTCCGCATAGGGCGAAAAAAGGCTCTTAAAGCGGCAATTCATCGACCACCGGGTGTCGGGCTCCAGGTTGACGCGATTGCCGTGCATCAACGATTGCGCGAACAACAGCACCTCGCCATATCGGATATCGATCCATTCAACATCCTGCTCGATAGCGTGGAAGAGATCTTCGGCGCTCTGCGAAGCAAACTCATGAAGACGGCCGCTGACCATGCGATTGGGCCCGGGCGGAAGGAGGTACATCGATTTGGTCCGGCGGCAGTCGACAAGCGGAAGCCAAACCACGATCTCGAACGGGGAATCGCCACTCCAGACGTCGGTGTGCACAGGCAACAGCGAAGAATCGTCATTCGGCAACTGGATCGACAGGTTCACCCGGCGCTGCATCGCCAACTCGTTACCAACCAGCGCCTCAATACTCCCGCGAGCAAGATCGAAATAGGCCTCGCGGAGCCAAGGCTCTGCGTTAACGCCGTTGTAGACCGCCAAGCGCATCAAGTTGAGATCTGCGATCGTCACCCGTTCGTGGATGGCGTTGAGAAAAGAACCTTCATCACCAGGATCAGTAATCCCCAGATGCTCCGCGGCGAGGGTTACAACGGAGGCACGGATTTGCTGTAACGCATCCGTATCAGCCGCTGGCTGAATGACGTAGCCATCGCGCAAGAACCCTTGCCCAAGCGCCGTATCTTCAGCCGTCAAAAACCCGCGCGGAAGCTCCGCGTTGTCGGCGTCTTGGTTGCGCGGCGCGGTTACGCCAGCCTGGTCGTTCATGGTCCTGTGGGTCCGATCCTGATAGTCACCGACAACCCTGCCCCAACATACTTAATGGGCTCTTAACAGGACCTTTGCCAGCGACGGAATCGGGCACCCGGTCTAACCCGGCCACCGCTTTAGTCGCGGTCCGGCCCTGTTGCCGCAACTGGCACCGCCCCAAAACTTGGCTCCACCGATGCGGTC
>JAPKDI010000259.1 GCA_026421105.1 Alphaproteobacteria bacterium
TGCGCCGGGTCAGGCCGCGTGCGGCGCGAAAAATCACTGGCCGTAAACATCCCGCATGGCGTCGAGGACGGCACCCGCATCCGGCTCTCGGGCGAGGGTGAGGCCGGCTTGCGCAGTGGGCCGCCGGGCGATCTCTACATTTTCCTCTCGGTGACGCCACATCAGCTCTTTGAGCGCGAAGGTCTCAACGTGTTTTGCCGCGTTCCGATCAGCATGACCACGGCATCGCTCGGCGGGCATATCGACGTGCCGACGCTCGACGGAACCCGGGCGCGGCTGACCATGCCGGCCGGCACCCAAAGCGGGAAGCAATTCCGGATGCGCGCCAAGGGCATGCCGGCCGTGCGCGGTAGCGGTAAGGGCGATCTCTTCATTCAGGCGTTGGTCGAAACACCGGTCAATTTGTCGAAGAAGCAAAAAGAGCTGCTGAAGGAATTCGAAGAGGCCGGCGGCAACAAGCCGCACAGCCCAGAATCCGAAGGTTTCTTTTCCAAGGTCAAAGAGCTCTGGGCTGACCTGAAAGAGTGAGCGCCGCGCGTTAATCGGCAATGCGAGTAGCCGGCGTAGCTCGTACACTCGGTCACCATGGACAAAGAAGTCTCTGAAATTCTGAAGCAAGTCTCGCCCATTCCGGCGAGCGAACGTCACCAGCGCTGGTTGCTGAAGCGCCACCCCGTCGGCGAACCCAAGGTCGACGACTTTATGTTTGTCGACGACGTCGTGCCGATGCCGCCGCCCGGCAAAATGTTGGTGCGGTGTATCTGGCTGTCGCTCGACCCGTTTCAACGCCTGACCTGGAACGCCACCCCGCGCAATGCAGAGGTCACCCCGCTTTACGGGACCCTGTTGGGCGACATCGTGGGCGAAGTGATGCTGTCCAACCACTCCGATTTCCAAGCTGGCGACATCATCAACGAGGTATTGGGCTGGCAAAATTACGCGCTGTCGGACGGCCGCGGGCACTACATCCATAACCGCGCTGGCGCACGCAAGGTTGACCCCACGTTAGGGCCTATCTCGACCGCGTGCGGTGTCCTGGGTCGCACCGGGCTTACGGTCTATTTTTCCATCACCCGTGATCTCGTGCCCAAATCAGGCGAAACAATGGTCGTGTCCACCGCGGCCGGCGCGGTTGGTTCACTCGTCGTTCAAGTCGCCAAGATCATGGGCGTGCGCGTCATTGGACTCACCTCAACCGATGAAAAATGCGCCTGGATCACCGAACTCGGTTGCGACGAGGTGATCAATTACAAGGCGGTCAATAATCTCAGTACCTCCATCGCCCGCGCCGCCCCCAATGGCGTCGATATGTATTACGACAACGTGGGCGGGCCGATCGCGGACGCCGCGCTCGCCAACTTGAACCCCGGCGGCCGTGTCACGCGGGTTGGAGTCTCGGCCAGCTACAGCGAGGTGAACGATGACGGCACGCCGTGGAGCTGGCCGGGCCACCAGGCGATGTTCATAATTCACGATCATGTCCCGGATTATCCGGAAGGGCTCGCGCAACTTTCTGCGTGGATCAAAGAAGGCCGCCTAACGTATCGCGAGGATGTGGTTGATGGACTGGACAATGCGATGTCCGGATGGCTCGACATGATGACCGGCGGTAATCGCGGCAAGCGCATTGTTCGCATGGCGATTGATCCCGATGGCATCGCCTAACCTCACGTGAGAAACGCACGACGGCCTGCCACGGTGTTGTTACGCTTGCTGAGTCGACAAGGAGTTCACGATGCATCCAGAACGCGGTGGCCGTAAGCGCCCGCCTTCCGTCAGGCATGAAGGGCAACATGCTCTAAGCCCCGTGATGAACCATGACGATTTGGCGCGGTTCGATTTCGTCATGACATCATACTTTCACGTCGCCCAGGATATTTACCCCGGCACCAAGCGCGCCTACCAAGAACGCGTTGCGCCTGGATTCACCAAAACCCATGGCCACCCACCGGTAACACGCAGCGATGTCCGCAAAGCGATGTACGCCGACCCCTATTGGCAGATGTGGAGCGCACTCAAACGCGGCAACCAAGAGATGTCTTACGCCGCGCGCAGCCATGTCTTGGCGCACGAGTTTGACGCCCTCGAAGAACGCGCCAGCGGTGCAAATGGCCCCGGCAAATCAACAATGCGCCTCGACCCCAACTTAGGGGTGCCGAGCTATGTCACGGCGGTCGATCTGCATTGCATGCCGGGCGGTTACAATGCCGACGACGGCGACGGGCTCTATGCCGGCGCCATGTACGACACCGCCAGCCTTTATCTCGCCACCGGCGGTGAGTTCGGGAAGTGGAACGACGCCGCTGGGTGGTCGATGGTTAACTGGATCACCACGCAGTTTCCAGGTCTGAGACCAAAACGCATTCTCGATCTCGGCTGCACGGTGGGGCATTCGACGCTGCCGCTGGCGCAGCACTTCGCGCAGGCCGAGGTCCACGCGATTGATGTGTGCGCGCCGCTGCTCCGGTTTGGGAAAGTCCGCGCCGACTCACTCGGGGTCGGTGTGCAGTTCTCACAGCAAAACGCGGAGACCACCGACTTCCCCAACAATCATTTCGATGTCGTGACTAGCGCGATGTTTCTCCACGAAGTGCCACAGAAATCGATGAAACGGGTCGCCGCGGAAATCCACCGCATCCTCAAGCCAGGCGGCGTGATGCTGCATGCCGAGCAGCCGCAATACCACGGCCAGCCTGCTGATGAGCAGTTCCTGCGGGAGTGGGATACGCGGTTCAACAACGAGCCCTATCGCTGCGCCTTTCGCGATATGGACCTCGTCAGCCTGGCCACCGAGGCCGG
>JAPKDI010000260.1 GCA_026421105.1 Alphaproteobacteria bacterium
TCGGGGTGCCGAATATCGAGCGTGAAGTAAACATGCCCAGGCACGGTGTTTGGCGATCCGGGCGATACTTCGAAACAGCCGACGGTGAAGCGAAGAATATCTTTGTCGTCGACGGTAAGCTCGTACATCTCCGCGATCATGGCGTGGGCAGCTCTAAATGCGTCGCGGCGCGCCGAGAACGGCGTTGTGCCCGCGTGTGCCTCGGATCCTTCGACCTCAATAGCGAACCACCGGGTGCCCTGAATACCGGTGACCACCCCGATCGTGCGCTCTTCCATTTCTAGGATGGGCCCTTGTTCGATGTGGGCCTCGATGTAGGCGGCAAACTTGGTCCCCAAGGGCCGCTTTTCGGCATTCGGCGTCGCGGCCAATGTCGCAGGCAGAAGATCGCGGACCACCTCGCCGGCCCGATCCTGGACGGACAACATCTCGTCAATATCCATGGCGCCGGTATAGACACCCGAGCCCATGGTTGCCGGTTGAAAACGGCCGCCCTCTTCGTTGGTCCACGCGACAAACTCAAGGGGTCGTTTAGTCGTAACACCGCTGTCCTCAGCAGCCTCCAGCACCTCGAGGCCCGCCAGAACGCCATACGCACCATCAAACTTACCGCCCGTGGGCTGGCTATCGATATGACTGCCGGTGACAACCGGGTCAGCATTTGGGTCGGTGCCGGCCCGCCGAAAGAATAAATTGCCGATTTCATCCACTGCACAGGAAAACCCACGAGCCTCCGCCCAGCTGGCCAAAAGCTTGCGTGCTTCGGCTTCCTCCGGGGTAAAGGCCTGCCTATTGACGCCACCCTTGTCCGTCGCGCCGATTTTGGCCAGGTCCATATGGCGCTGCCAAAGCCTTTGTTCGTTCACTGCCTTTGCGATTGTCACGAGACACACTCCTAGACGTCGGCGTCATACGCCGAAAAGGTTCATTGGTGGTTTGCTGGACGGGCCACCCTCTCACCACTTATTATTCCCCGCTGGTGCGCGATGTCCAGCGATTGCCCAAAGCGCGCCGGATCAGCAGCCCAACAAGAAATCTGTGATACCCCGCTCAAATGGTCGCACTGGGAGACTAGTTTTATGAAGCTTGTAGGCGTTGATGTCGGTGGCACGTTCACCGACCTTGTGTTGACTGACACGTCGGCCAATCAAACAATTATCCATAAAGTGCCCACGACGCCGCATGACCCCTCAGAAGGGGTGATGACGGGGCTGATCGAGTTGTGCGAGCGCAACCATATTGATCGCGGCACGATCGATCATGTTTTGCACGGCACAACGATCGCCACCAACGCCGTGCTCGAGCA
Source organism: Alphaproteobacteria bacterium (assembly GCA_026421105.1). The sequence continues at coordinate 1,307 of JAPKDI010000260.1, forward strand.
CAACGGCGCGGTCACCGGCATGATCACCACCAAGGGATATCGCGACATTATTCATATCGGGCGCCATCAACGGCCCGAGCATTACTCGATCATGCAGGAAATCCCTTGGCAGGACCGTCCGCTGATAAAACGCCGTCACCGCAAAACGGTGACTGAACGCATAGCGCCACCGAAAGGCGAAGTGCTGGAGCCTTTGAACGAAGAAGAGGTCCGCGCGGCGGCCCAGGAACTCAAGTCTGAAGGCGTTGAGTCGATTGCCGTTTGCTTTTTGTTCTCATACATAGACCCCAGCCACGAAGAGCGCGCGAAGGCGATTGTCCAAGAGGAATATCCCGAGGCTTTCGTCACGACGTCGTCTGACATCTCGCCGCAATTTCGCGAGTTTGAGCGGTTCACCACGGCGGCAATGAACGCCTTTGTCGGCCCCAAGGTGCGCGACTACGTTAAGAACTTGGAGGAGAGCATTGCTGCAAGCGGGCTGAAGGCCGACCTACACATCATGGGCTCGAATGGCGGTGTGGCGACTGCAGCTCTGGTTGCCGAACGCCCTGTCTTTACTTTGTTGTCTGGCCCGGCTGCCGGTGTTCTGGGCGGCGCTTGGTGCGGCGAACTTTCGGATCGCAGCCGCCTGATCACCTTTGATGTCGGCGGCACCAGTGCAGATATCGGGATTGTCACCGACGGCCGGTTCGGCGAGGCCACCGCGCGCGACACGTCGATTGCTGGATTTCCTCTCATGGTGCCGATGATCGACATTCATACGATCGGCGCCGGCGGCGGCAGCATTGCCTGGCAGGATGCCGGCGGCACGTTCCGTGTTGGCCCACGCAGCGCAGGCTCACAACCCGGCCCCGCGGCCTACGGGCGTGGCGGCACGCTACCGACGGTTACCGACGCGAACGTGGTGCTTGGCCGTCTCAGTAAGGACAACTTCCTCGGCGGTGAAATGTCGCTTGATGGACCGGCTGCGGAAACCGTTATTTCTACGTTTGCCGGCAAGATCGGTCTGACGCCTCACGAATGCGCTGAAGGCATTCTCACCATTATCAATGCCAGCATGGCCAACGCCATTCGCTCGCGCACTGTGCAGAAGGGCATCGACCCCCGTGAGTACGCGCTTGTTGCGTTCGGTGGTGCCGGCCCACTCCACGGCGCGGAAGTAGCAGCTGAGCTTGGGATTGCAGAGGTGATCATACCTCCCTACCCCGGCATTACCTCGGCGGTCGGCCTGCTGACGACCGACCATAAATACGATGCCATCAAGACCGAGTTCCAAGTCGAGGGTGCAATCGACATGGTGCGTCTCAATCAAGACTTCGACGCCATGCAGGAGACCCTGCGGAAGCAGTTCGAAGCGGAGGGGCTCACGGAAGACGAAATGATTTTCCAGCGCGCCGGCGATTTTCGTTATGCCGGTCAGGGATATGAGCTTCGGATCGACTTTCCCGATGGCAAGGTAGATGGCGCGCTGATGACT
>JAPKDI010000261.1 GCA_026421105.1 Alphaproteobacteria bacterium
GGGCCTTGCCGGCCGCCAGAAGAGCCTTGGACGGAACACAGCCGTGGTTAAGGCAGTCGCCGCCCATTTCGTCACGCTCAAAAAGGATTACGCTGGCGCCCATTTGCGACGCTCCAGCCGCGACCGATAAACCGCCGGCTCCGGCGCCCAGGATGCAAAGATCCACGCTTACCACTTCAACCATATGAACCCCTTATCGCGGTTCGAGGCGGACTGTTTCAAAACGTCACCCCCGATATCCTTCACCATGGCGTGAGTCGGCCCGGCCACCAAGCGTCACGCGACATTGACTTAATCCGACCGAATCGATATACACCTCTCCGCACTCGCCCTGGCGAGAAAGAACTCTGTGGACGGAGTACCTACCGTGAAACGGACCTACCAACCCAGCGTCCTGGTGCGTAAGCGCCGACATGGCTTCCGATCCCGCATGGCAACCGTGGGGGGGCGCAGAGTATTAAGAGCTCGACGCGCTCGCGGTCGGGCCAAGCTCAGCGCCTGAACACGCGACGTCCAAGACGTCGCATGACGGGACATCCATGCAAAGCATTGCCCCGGCGCCCCTTGGGCGCTTGACCAGACGGCCAGAATTCCTGAGGGTCGCCCGTGGGCGGCGAAAGGCGGTTGCGCCTGGTCTAGTTTTGCAGGCTGCTGTGATCGAGGCCGAGTGCCCGGGACCTTACCCGCGCGTCGGCTTTACCGCGAGCAAGAAGGTTGGCAATGCGGTGGCCCGTAACCGTGCCCGCAGACGCCTGAAGGCGGTGGTGAAGGATGTGTTGTCGCTCCGGGCCGGCGAAGCGGTAGATTATGTCTTGATCGCCCGAGCCGCGACGGTAAAACGTTCTTACGCCGCCCTTGTCGAGGACCTGCGAGGGACGCTTGATCGCATTCATCGTCCCCATAAAGACAGAACGCGGGGCGATTGCAAACTGGGCGTTGCGCACGAGACGCCACCCGTTCGGGAGATGACCCCTTGATAGGTGGCGGGACAACTGGGCTGGCTCGTGCCACGATCGGATGGATGCTTAAGGGGCCAATTTGGGCCTATCGGCTCACGTTATCGTCATTTCTCGGAAACGCGTGCCGCTACCATCCCAGCTGTTCAGCCTATGCGCTTGAAGCAATCGACACCCACGGACCGATGCGCGGAAGCCTATTGGCACTGAGGCGGATTGGACGTTGTCACCCCTGGGGGGGCTCAGGACTTGATCTTGTTCCTCCTTTGAACGACGACAAATCACTATCAATCGGGCGATTTGAGATATGAGCGACCAGAAGAATATGATAATCGCCATCGCGCTGTCCCTGGTGATTCTGCTCGGCTTTCAGTTCCTTTATGAATTTCCTAAGATGGAAAAGGAAAAGGAACGAGAAGAGCTACTCGCCGCCAGTCAACCGCTTCAAACCCCCGGCGCCTCGGGCGGCGTGACAGCAGATGGCTCGACGGCTCCTAATGTCGCTGCTCCCGGAGGCGCGATCAGCGCCCCGGCGGTTGCCCAAACAGTGGTGACGGCGGCGCAGCGGGCCGAAGCACTCAAGTCAACACCCCGCGTCAACATCGAAACCGAATCGCTTTCGGGGTCGATCTCGCTCAAGGGTGGGCGGATCGATGACATTATCTTGAAGAATTATCATGAAGAAGTCGACAAGACGTCGGAGCTAATTCATCTCCTGAGCCCTATTGGCGCGCCAAAATCTTACTATGCTGAATTCGGCTGGGTCGGCGCGGACGCGAAGGTGAAACTGCCTGACGCCGAGACGATATGGACGTCGGACCGGGCGTCACTGGCCCCGACCAAACCCGTGACCCTTTCCTGGGATAACGGAGAAGGACTGGTCTTCGAGCGGACCTTTGCGATTGATAACGACTACATGGTCACGACCACCCAGCGGGTTCGCAACACCGGTGCCGTCGGTGTCACGCTGTTCCCCTATGGTTTGATCTCGCGCTCGGGCACGCCGCAAACCCTTGGGTTCTATATCCTGCACGAGGGCCCGCTTGGGGTTTTCGACGGTACGTTACGGGAGGTCGACTATGATGACCTGCAGGATGGTGGGAAGGTGGAACAGCGTTCGGTTGGTGGTTGGATCGGCATCACTGACAAATACTGGCTGGCAGCCCTGGTGCCCGACCAAAAACAGGCCCTGACCTACCGTTTTGTTCATTCTATCCGTGACGCTGATGATCGCTACCAAGTCGATTATTTGGGCGCCGAGACACGATTGGAGCCTGGAAAGTCGACAGAAACGACCAATCGTTTGTTCGTGGGCGCAAAGGAAGTCAGCCGCCTCGACGCGTATAGCGAAGACCTGGGCATCGCCAATTTCGATCTGGCGGTGGATTTCGGCTGGTTCTATTTCCTGACCAAGCCGTTCTTCTATGCGATCTCGTGGCTCTACGGCTACCTTGGGAATTTCGGACTGGCGATCTTGGCCTTCACGGTTTTCGTCAAGGCCGTGTTCTTTCCGTTGGCCAACAAATCGTACAAGTCGATGGCCAAGCTGCGCGAGTTGACACCCAAGCTACAAACCCTGCGGGAGCAGTTCGGCGACGACAAGGTTCGCCTCAACCAGGAAATGATGGCACTGTACAAGACGGAGAAGGTCAATCCGGCGGCGGGTTGTTTGCCGATTGTCGTCCAGATTCCGGTGTTTTTTGCGCTTTATAAGGTCCTGTTCGTCAACATCGAGATGCGGCACGCACCATTCTATGGCTGGATCAAGGACCTCTCGGTGGCTGATCCGACAACGCTATTCAACGCGTTTGGTTTGATCCCCTGGAC
>JAPKDI010000262.1 GCA_026421105.1 Alphaproteobacteria bacterium
CGGGTCTACTTGACCGGTACTCAAGCGCTCATTCGCCTTCCTATGATGCAGCGCCAGCGCGATTTGCGTGCGGATATGAACACCGCTGGATTCATTTCTGGCTATCGCGGATCGCCTCTTGGGGTCTACGACCTCAACCTGTGGCGCGCGAAAAAACATCTCGACGCCAATCACATCCACTTTCAACCCGGGATCAACGAAGAACTGGCCGCAACGGCGGTGTGGGGATCGCAGCAAACAAATCTATTCGAGGGCGCCCGCTACGACGGTGTATTTGCGATTTGGTACGGCAAGGGGCCAGGCCTTGATCGTGCGCTGGATGCGATCAAGCACGGGACGTCTGCTGGGACGTCGCCGAATGGAGGGGTGTTAGTCCTTGCCGGGGACGATCACGGCGCCGTTTCTTCGACGCTGGCGCATCAGAGCGACCACGGGATGGTTGCCGCCATGCTACCGGTTATTAATCCGGCCAGCGTTCAAGATTACATCGACTTCGGGCTGCTCGGCTGGGCGATGTCACGCTATGCCGGGATTTGGGTCGGGTTTACGGCTGTGGGCGACACGGTAGAAAGCTCGGCGAGCGTGCTCATCGATCCTCACAGACTCGACATCAATCTGCCAACCGAGTTTGAGATGCCGCCCGGCGGGCTCAACATCCGATGGCCCGATACCGCGCTGGAACAGGAGGCGCGCCTCCACGACCACAAGCGCTATGCCGTCAAGGCATTCGCCCGCTCCAACAGTTTTGACCGCATCGTCATCGACTCGCCTCGGCCACGGCTAGGGATCATCACCACGGGCAAGGCCTACCTTGATGTGCGTCAGGCGCTTGAAAGTTTGGGCATCGACGACAAGCGCGCGAGTGCCCTTGGCATTCGTGTCTTCAAGATCGGCATGAGTTGGCCGCTCGATGATTATGGGCTCAGAGCGTTTGCGGAAGGGCTAGAAGAGATTCTGGTTGTCGAAGAAAAGCGGCCGCTCCTTGAAGATCAGGTCAAAGCACAATTGTACGACTTGCCCGAATCGCGGCGGCCGCGTGTGATCGGTAAGTTTGACGAAGCCGGACGTCGTGTCTTGTGTACGGCAGGCATCCTGTCCCCCAGCGAGGTCGCAGCCCTGATCGGCGGCCGAATTCTCCGTACCACCAATGACGCGTCGATCCGAGATCGGCTTGACTACCTTTCGGCTCGGGGCCTTCAACGGCGCAACCAAGCGCCGGTGAACGCCCGGTCGCCATACTTTTGTTCCGGCTGTCCGCACAACCGATCCACCAAGGTGCCCGAAGGAAGCCGTGCCCTTGCGGGGATCGGCTGCCACTACATGGCGTTGTCGATGGACCGTCAAACCGCCACCTTCAGTCAAATGGGTGGCGAGGGGGCCGCATGGGTCGGCCAAGCACCGTTCACCCGGACTGGACATGTCTTCGCCAATCTCGGTGACGGCACCTTCGTCCATTCCGGCAGTCTCGCCATTCGCCAGGCCGTCGCCGCCGGCGTGAACATCACTTACAAGATTCTTTACAACGACGCCGTCGCAATGACCGGGGGACAAGCCCCGGACGGCAGCCCGAGCGTCGAACGTATGGCCCATCTTGTGCGCGCTGAAGGTGTCGAACGCATTGCGGTGGTGTCTGACGAACCTAAGAAATATGCGAGCCCCGCTGCCTTCCCTAACGACACCACTATACATCACCGAGACGCACTCGACCCGGTCCAACGCGAATTGCGCGCGACACCGGGGGCCACCGTAATGATCTACGATCAGACTTGTGCCGCCGAAAAACGCCGCCGGCGTAAACGGGGCACATTCCCAGACCCGGCAAAACGCGCCTTTATCAACGAACTCGTCTGTGAAGGCTGCGGAGATTGTTCTGCGCAATCGAACTGCCTGTCTGTCATTCCCGTCGAGACCGAGTTCGGCCGAAAGCGGGCTATCGATCAATCTTCTTGCAACAAGGACTACTCCTGTCTCGATGGATTCTGCCCAAGCTTCGTGACCATCGAGGGCGGCGCCTTGCGCAAGGAAGAGCGCGCGCTACCGGACCTTGAGAATGTGTCAACGATCCCGGTACCGGACGCCACACCATTACAAAAACCCGTGGGGATTGTCGTGACCGGTGTTGGTGGCACCGGCGTCATTACGATTGGTGCCCTCATCGGGATGGCGGCCCATCTCGATGGGAAGGGCGTCACGGTCCTCGATCAAACTGGGCTGGCGCAAAAAGGCGGCGCAGTGACGAGCCATGTGCGTATAGCGCCGCGGCCGGAGGACTTGAACGCGGTCCGGATTGATACCGGTGCGGCCGATCTTGTTCTCGGAGCCGATCTTGTCGTTGCAGCGAGCCCGGACGTTATTTCGACAATTGAGAACGGACGCACCCGCGCCATCGTCAACAGCCACGAAACCGCTACAGCTGATTTTACGCTGAACCGGGATTTCGACCTCCAGGCCGACCGGTTGAAAGCCGAAATCGTTCTGGCTACCGGAGAATCTAATGCAGAATTCATCGATGCCACGGCCATTGGGACTAGATTCTTTGGCGACTCGATCACCGCCAACATCTTTCTTCTCGGACTGGCGTTCCAGCGTGGTTGCATCCCGGTCTCTTTGGAGTCGCTGACGCGCGCGATCGAACTTAACGGCGTGTCGGTTGAAACGAGCAAGCGCGTCTTTGCCCTTGGGCGGGCAGCCGCCGAGAACCCAGATCTATTGCGGGTCGCTGAGGAAAAGATTGAACCGGTTGGTATCGAGACACCCCAAGACGTTGTGGATCG
>JAPKDI010000263.1 GCA_026421105.1 Alphaproteobacteria bacterium
TAAAGCAAGCCCTGCGGATGCCCTTGGCGACGATTCTCACCTCGCCCATGTTTCTATTCATCGCGGACCAGCATGAACCGACGCCGACGCCAACAGCGCAGAAACAGGTCGATGCTTTCGAGCTGGCCTCACGCCTTTCCTACTTCCTCTGGCGTAGTATGCCAGACGCGGCGCTATTTGCGAAGGCCGAAGCGGGTGTCCTGCTTCGACCCGAGGGTTTGGAATCTGAAATTGACCGCATGCTGAAAGACCCGAAGTCAGAAGCGCTGATCTCTCACTTCACCAGCCAGTGGCTGGGCTTGGACAAACTTAAGAACCTGAATGTGGATCCGACTCTGCACCCGGACTTCGACCTGGCGCTGCGTCAATCGATGCTCGCCGAGTCGACCACCTTTTTCGGCGAAATCCTGCACAACAAGCTGAGCGTTTACAACTTCCTTGACTCAGATTTCCTGATGCTGGACGAACGCCTCGCCCGGCATTATGGAATTCCTGACGTTCGGGGCAACGCCTTTCGCAAGGTGAAGTTGAAGGAGACCGATCTTCGTGGCGGGTTGTTGACACAGGGGGCGATTCTGACGGCGACCTCGAACGGCATTCGAACCCAGCCGATTACGCGTGGAGCCTTCGTTCTTGAAAACATACTCGCCGATCCGCCGTTGCCACCACCACCGGATGTGCCGGCGCTCGAAGACCTGGTCTCGGTCGAGCCGGCTGCCACCTTGCGCAAACGCCTGGAACAGCATCGCAGCAACCCGGCCTGCATGAATTGTCACAAGAAGATCGATCCGATTGGCTTTGCCCTAGAGAACTACGATGCGATCGGCAAGTGGCGCAGTCATGAACTGGTGGCGGCGGATGCGGCGACACACAAACCGGCGCCGTTCCAACCGGGCCAAACCATCAGCATTCGCTTTGCCAACGGGTCGGGTGCCAACACCGATTTCATTGCCATCCTTCCGGCTGGCGTGAAGGACGACGAGAGCTATAAGAAGCCGGGGCTTTACGAAGGGGCGCCGATCTGGAAGCACACAACGAACACGGTAAAGCGCGCGGCCAACGGAGTCTTCAGCGGTGTGATCTCGTTGACGGCGCCCACGCAGCCTGGTGAGTACGAAGCACGATTCTACTTTGCCGGCAACGCCAAGGTGACCCGGGCGCGCCAGACTTTCACCGTGGCCAAACTTCCTTTGGAACAGCGTGCGGGCGTTGGCCGTCCGCCGCTGCTGCTCGATCCGGCGGAGGGTGAGAAGTCCCTCGTCTCCGTCCCCGTGGACCCGACCGGCAAGCTTCCGGATGGGCGGACCTTTCTGGGCATCGACGAATTCAAGAAACTACTGCTGGAGGACAAGGATGCTTTTCTCAAGTGCTTAACCGAAAAGATGCTCGTCTATGCCCTCGGACGTCCGGTGGCCTTCGGGGATCGGACGTTGGTCCGTAACATTGTCGGCGACCTGAAGCAGCAGCCGACACTGGAGACATTGATCAAAGCGATTGTCACCAGCGATGCATTTCACAACAAAGATCAAGGAGAAGAAGAATGAGTAAGACGATTAGCCGACGAACTGTGTTGCGCGGAATGGGCGCAACGATCGCACTACCGATGCTTGAGATCATGACGCCGCGGCTGCGCGCCGCTGAGTCGGACGCAGATAGAGCGGCTCGGATGGTTTGTATCTATACGCCGCACGGGGTGCGCAACAGCACCTGGTATCCCGGGGAAACGGGCCTTGACTACACGATGTCACCAACTCTTGAGGCGCTGACCCCCCTGCAGGACAAGGTGTCGATTTTGACCGGGCTATGCCACCCGCGGATGGCGTCCAATGTCGGCCATGCCGCGGCGGGGCGTTGGCTCACCGGCGTCAATGACGGCGACCGGGTGCTGGTGGATTTTGCCTCGCCGAACAAGTCCTTGTCCGTCGATCAACTGGTCGCAAACTCAATCGGCGCGAAGACACGATGGCCGTCGCTACAGCTGTCGACCGAAGCCGGTGCCGGCGTGCCGGCGCGCAGCCGAACCTTGTCCTTCAACTCCCGCGGCCTTCCGCTGCCCTCGATGAATGTGCCGCGGGCAGTATTCAATCGACTGTTCGTGCCGGACACGGCCAAAGACCGTGCGGCGGAACGCGTGCGCTACCAGCGGCAGCAAAGTCTGCTCGACAATGTCATGCGCCAATCGAAAGCATTGGAGCGGCGACTGGGAAAAGCCGATCGCGAGCGTCTGGACGAATACCTTGCATCCATTCGTGAAGTCGAATTGCAGCTCGATCGCAATCAAAAATGGTTGGACCATCCGAAGCCCGAGGTCGATACCTCCGACTTACAGTTTGCCTTTAAGACGCGCAGCGAGTTTCTGAAGGTGATGTATGACCTGATGTTTTTCTCTTTGCAGACCGATTCAACCCGGATCATTACCTTCATGTCTGGTGTCGAAGTCGATATGTACAAGTGGGGTGAGCTGGGCGCCGACAAGGCCTATCATTTGCTGCAGCATCACAACGGGAACAAAGTGGATATGGATAAGCTGTCGAAGGTCGACAAACGCGAGGCCGACCTCTTGGTCGGCTTCTTGACGCGCCTGAACGAGACGCCACAAGGGGATGGCAGTATGCTCGACCATACCATGGTTATGTATGGCAGTGGCATGAACAATGGTGTGGGAATCGAAGACGGAAAAGGCTCCCACTCGACCCGCAAGCTCCCGACTCTTTTGGCTGGCGGCGGCAAGCTCGGCATCAAGCAGGGCCAGCACCTGGTATAC
>JAPKDI010000264.1 GCA_026421105.1 Alphaproteobacteria bacterium
TCATGTTCCGCGATATCACGACCCTCCTGCAGGACCCGGTGGGCTTTCGACTGACCATCGCGGGCCTGATCAAACCCTTTGAAGCACAACGCATCGACAAGGTTGCCGCTATAGAGGCGCGCGGCTTCATCATCGGTGGTGCGGTTGCAGAAAAACTCAACGCGGGGTTCGTCCCGGTGCGCAAGAAAGGCAAGTTGCCGCACACCACCGTGGGCCGTGACTACAAACTCGAATACGGCACAGACCGTGTCGAGGTGCATGAGGACGCGATCCTGGAAGGCGAGAAAGTGCTTTTGGTCGACGATTTGATCGCCACCGGGGGCACCGCCATGGCCTCGATAGCGTTGGTCGAAGAAATTGGCGGCGATATCGTCGCTTGCACATTCATTGTTGATTTGCCAGATTTGGGTGGTGCACAGCGTATTCGCGACAGCGGCCATGCAATCTATGCCCTTTGCGAGTTCGCAGGAGATTAGCGTGCACAGCGGGACGTCTCGATGAACGTCGACGGGACGCCTTATCGATCCATCTGGCTTGCCGAAGATGGCCAGACGATCGAGATCATCGATCAGACCCAACTACCGTATACCTTTGCCGTTCGCGCGTTGTGCACTGTGCACGACGCGGCGTTCGCAATCACCGCGATGCATGTCCGGGGCGCGCCGTTGATCGGTGCCACCGCCGCTCATGGCGTGGCGCTTGCGATGCGCGAGGATGCTAGCGACGGCAACCTTGAAGCCGCCTGCCGTCTGCTTGGCGAAACACGCCCGACCGCGGTGAACTTGCGCTGGGCGCTCGACGACATGCGAGGCGTCCTGAGCGAATTGTCGCCCGATGAGCGTTCCGACGCGGCCTGCCGCCGAGCCGCCGAAATTTGCGACGACGACGTCAATATCAACCGTGCTATTGGCGAGCACGGCGCCGAGCACATCGTTCGGCATTGGCACGAGAAGAAAGATGGCTCCAGCGCAGAACCGGTCAATATCTTGACCCACTGCAACGCTGGATGGCTCGCGACTGTCGATTGGGGCACTGCACTATCGGCGATCTACGTGGCGCACGATGAAGGTGTACCGGTTCATGTGTGGGTCGATGAAACGCGACCGCGCAACCAGGGTGCGGCGCTGACGGCATGGGAGCTCCAAAAACACGGCGTACCCTTCACGCTGATTGCCGACAATACGGGCGGCCACCTGATGCAGGCCGGGCTGGTTGATCTGTGCATCACCGGTACCGACCGCACCACCCGCAACGGTGATGTTGCCAACAAAATAGGCACCTACCTCAAGGCCCTAGCGGCCTTCGACAACGGCGTGCCGTTTTATGTCGCGTTGCCGTCGCCAACGATCGACTGGGATCTCTCATCCGGCCGCGATATCCCGATTGAACAACGGGACGCGACCGAGGTTACGTTGATGAAAGGGCAGGCTGCGGACGGCTCGATCCAGACGGTGCGCATCGCGCCCGAAGGAGCACCTGCGGCCAATTATGCGTTCGATGTCACGCCAGCCAGGCTGGTGACGGGCTTCATTACCGATCGCGGCACCTGCGCGGCTACCGAGGCTGGGCTCCTCGGGCTCTATCCGGAACGGGCTTAGGGCAGGGGCGTTGCTGGGCGCCCGCCGAGACGCTACCACTCGACCCAACACCGACCGAACGACACCCTGAGGCACCATGGAATCACGCTGGAAGAACGCCGAAGCCCGAGAGTACATCGCCCGTTACGCCAAGGAAGGCATCAACGAGGATGTCGCCCTGCGGGTCTACACCACCCGTTTGCTGGGTAGCGACCCAAGGCTGGTTCTGCACGGCGGCGGCAATACCTCGGTCAAGACATCGGTTGTCGATCAACTCGGCGATGAGGCATCGGTTCTTTGTGTCAAAGGCTCTGGCTGGGATATGGGGCATATTGAGCCTGCTGGGCTTCCGGCGGTGCGCATGGACGTGTTGCGGCGGTTGCAGTCGCGCGACGCGCTCAGCGACGAAGACATGGTGTTAATCCAACGGACCGCGCTGATCAGCCCCGCATCGCCAAACCCGTCCGTCGAGACGCTTTTGCACGCCTTCTTGCCGCACAAGTTCATCGATCACACGCACTCGACGGCCGTCCTCGCTCTGACCGATCAGCCCGATGGCGACGCTATTTGCGCAGAGGTATATGGCGATCGCGCCGCCCTGGTGCCTTACGTGATGCCGGGTTTCGGCCTGGCCAAATTGGCCGCCGAGGTTCAGGCCGCGAACCCCGATGTCGAGGGCCTCATCCTCCTAAAACATGGCATCTGCAGCTTCGGTGCGACCGCTGAAGAGGCGTACAGCCGTATGATCGCGCTGGTGACCCTTGCCGAGGCGTATATCGCCGCAGCCGGCAAGAAGGCCCTCAAGGCCGCTGCGCTGCCCAAGAAAACCCTACCCGTTGAAGAGGTCGCGCCGATCGTTCGGGGCGCGGTGTCGGAGTGCCTGGATGATAACGACGGTCTATGGCGGCGTCAGATTCTAGCATTCCGAACCTCAGAACCGATCCGAAATTTTGTCGATGGGGCGGATGTCGTGCGTTACGCGCAGCAAGGTGTTGTCACTCCAGATCATACGATCCGAACCAAGAACTGGCCTTTGATCCTGCCTGCGCCTGAGGAGCATGGCCTCTTTCAAGCAGCAACGAGAGACGCCGTTTCGGCCTTTGTGGCCAGCTATCACGACTACTTTGCTCGCCATAGTGGCCAGCGCGGACCAGACAAGAACGAACTCGATCCCATGCC
>JAPKDI010000265.1 GCA_026421105.1 Alphaproteobacteria bacterium
AAGAAGCCGTATTTCCGTTCGCCAGGTTTCCGGGCGTCGACACGCTGCTCGGCCCAGAAATGAAATCTACAGGCGAAGTGATGGGGCTCGACACCAGCTTTGAGCGCGCCTTTGCCAAATCTCAGATCGCCTCCGGCACCACCCTCCCGCAGGCGGGCAAGGTCTTTGTCTCCGTTCGCGATGGTGACAAACCGCAGTTGGTGGACGCTGTGCGTCAGCTCATCGACCTCGGGTTCGGTATTGTCGCGACCCGCGGGACAGCGGCCTTCCTTGATGAGGCCGGCATTACGGTCGAGCGAGTTAATAAGGTGCTCGAGGGGCGGCCTCATATCGTCGATGCCATGAAAAATGGCGATATCCAGCTCGTGTTCAATACGACCGATGGATCGCAGGCGGTGGCGGATAGCTTTACGTTGCGACGCACCGCACTCACCAACGGCATCCCCTACTACACCACCGCCGCAGGTGCGCGTGCAGCAGTGATGGCGATCGCCCGGCTGCGAGAAGGCAGTCTTGATGTCGCCCCGTTACAGTCCTATTTCTGACGCGAGAAATTGATCCGGCCGTGCACGCCTCTGATGCAACAACAATGTGGTTACTGCTAAGATTGACCTATGGAAAAAGAACCGATGACTGCGGGCGGCTATAACCGTCTCGAAGAAGAGCTGCGCCGCCTGAAAAACGAGGAGCGCCCCTCTGTGATCAAGGCAATCGAAGTAGCGCGCGCCCATGGCGATCTATCAGAGAATGCCGAGTACCACGCCGCGAAGGAGCGCCAAGCCTTTATCGAGGGTCGCCTCGAAGAAATCGAAAGCAAGGTCAGCCGCGCCGAAGTGATCGATCCGTCAACGCTGTCCGGCACCACGGTGATGTTCGGCGCAACGGTGACCATCGTCGACGAAGAAACCGACGAAAAATCGACCTACCAAATCGTCGGCACAGAAGAGGCCAACATCAAAGAAGGGCTATTGTCGATTGCCGCGCCGCTTGCGCGCGCCTTGATTGCCAAATCAGTCGGCGAGTCGGTCGACGTCCAGGCCCCCAAGGGCTCACGCTCTTACGAGATTCTGTCTCTCGAATACAAATAGTCCGGGATGGGTGCGCCGGTAGTACTTAGGCGGCTTCCATTGGGACGCCAGGCTGGACTTTGCCGGCTCGAATGGCCAACGAGCTCTTCACATGGGCCACATTGGGCGCGGCGGTGAGTGAACCCGTGAGGAAACTCTGATACGCATCCCAATCCCGCGCCACGATCTTCAGCAAAAAATCGGCTTCACCAGCCAGCATGTGGCACTCCCGCACCATCGGCCACTCGGCACACCGTTTTTCGAAGGCGAGAAGATCGTTCTCGGCCTGGGAGTTGAGCCCGACCATCGCAAAGACCGTGACATCAAAGCCCAGCGATTTGGCATCGAGGTCGGCGTGATACCCCTGGATGTAGCCGTCGCGTTCGAGGGCGCGGACACGGCGTAAACACGGTGGGGCGGAGATCCCGGCCCGCCTTGCAAGCTCAACATTGGTCATGCGACCGTCATCCTGCAGATCGGCCAAAATCCGTTGGTCGATGTCGTCGAGCTTGACCCTAGCCATTTATCCTCCTGCGCGTTCGGCGCGGCATTATAATAAAGTTTCGTGTTTGTGAAAGATTATTGCGCATGACTGACGACCCGCCGGTGTGCTGGGTCTTGTCGGACGGCAAGGCTGGGACCGAAAACCAGTGCCTTGGGTTGGCCGACGCCCTCGGGCTGCCGTATGTCGTCCATAAGCTGAAGCGGCGGCCGGCGACCGATTGGTTGCCCGCGCCCTTTTGGGCCGCGACCGGTACGCTGGCGCGATCGTGGGCGGCGACCGCGCCAGACGTGCACCCACCTTGGCCGCGTCTGCTGATCGCGGCGGGTCGGCCCAGCGTGGGCCCGGCGCTTGCCGTGCAACGCGCAGCACGGGGCGCGACAATCTCTATTCAAATCCAAGACCCACGCATCGCGGTTTCGAATTTTGATTTTGTCATCCCGCCCAGCCATGACGGCCTGACGGGGCCTAATGTGGTGGCAACCCTGGGTGCGATGCATCGGGTGAGACCGGAAACATTGGCGGCCGCAGCAGTGCGGTGGCGCGCGCGGTTCGCCGCGCTGCCTGAGCCACGGATCGCGGTCTTGGTCGGCGGGACGAGCAAGCATCACCGGATGACCCGTACCGTGGCGCAGCGCATTGGCAAGACATTGAAGGCCTTGTGCGCAAGCACAGGCGGCAGTCTGATGGTGACCGCGTCCCGACGGACCGATCTCGAGAGCCAGGCCGCCTTGCAGGCCGCGCTGAACGGCTTGCCCACCGATTTTTGGGACGGCACCGGCGATAACCCCTACATGGGCATGCTGGCCCTGGCCGACGGGATCGTGGTGACCGAAGATTCCGTGACGATGGCCTCTGAGGCGGCGAGTACAGGCAAGCCTGTGTTCATCGCAAAAATGGAGGGCCGGGCCGAAAAATTCGAGCACTTCCATACTGGCCTTGAGGCGCGGGGCGTCAGCCGACCGCTAACCGAGGCGTGGGACACGTGGTCCTACCCGCCGCTCCTCGAGGCGGCGCGCGTCGCCGCGGAGATCCGTCGCCGCGTGGCCCTGCCTGCCGCCTGAGCCTGCGCAGACCAGCCGGGACCGGTTGCGAGCAGGCTTGAAAATCCGGTGGAAAGTCCTATTTTTCGAGTTGTCATGCGTCCCGCGCATCGCTTGCTCAACC
>JAPKDI010000266.1 GCA_026421105.1 Alphaproteobacteria bacterium
CCAGCAGCTTCACCAGCATCCGCTCGGCTCCACCGACATCAAGCGTATTGATCACGTGCAACAGTTTGATCGGCTCACGGTCAGTCGGGCTCACGCCAAGCCTCGCGCCACTGTAGCCACTGAACCGCAGTCCACACCTGTTGGAAACCGGCGCCGGTAGCACAAAAGTTTGTCCACGCCGTGGTGACCGCCGCTGGATCGAGAACACCGTCTCGGTACAGGGCGTCGGGTGCAAGGATTGCTTCCGCCCAAGCTCGCAAGGGACCGCGCAGCCAATCGGCAAGCGGCGCGCCGAAGCCCATTTTCGGCCGTTCTATCATTTCCTTGGGCAAAGAACGGGCGAGCAACACTCTTAGAATGCGCTTGCCGACGATCTCGGAATCGCCCCACTTCAGCTGGGGCGCAAGGCGCCACGAGAATTCTACCAACCGGTGATCGAGGAGCGGCACACGGACCTCTAGGCCGAAAGCCATAGACGCCCGATCAGTCTTAGTAAGAATGTCGTCCGGAAGATGCCCGCCCTGATCGACGGCCATCATCGCTTCAGCCCAAGGAAACTCGTCGTATCGGTCAAGGTTAACTGCGCCGGTCTCGGCCTCCTGCCAATCGCGATCCACGAGCGGCGGCTGCGGCCACGCCGCCAGCGCGCCCCGATAGGTATCAGCTCGGCTGTTCGCGAGATAAAGCGCGAGCCGGCGAAGCCGCGCAGCACCGCCGTCGCTGCCACCACCCCCCGGTAGCCTTGCACCGAGCGCGTTGGCGAGTGGGCCCGGAACCGCCGCGAGAGCACCGGCCAGTAATCGACTACCACTGCGGCCCAGACGGTTGCGCAGTCGCTCGACCCTGGCCCCATTGAAATAACGCGGATAGCCCCCGAACAACTCGTCGCCGCCATCGCCCGCGAGAGCAACCGTGACCTGGCTGCGCGCCGCGCGGCATAGAAGTGCTGTTGGTAGAGAAGACGCGTCGGCGAAAGGTTCATCGTGAATTGAGGCCAACGAACCGACGAACGTCATCGCCTCCTCGGCGTCAAGGGCAAGGCCCTCATGGGCAACACCAAGATGACGAGCGGCGGCAGCTGCTGCCCCGCTCTCGTCTCCGGGGCTGCCGGGGAAGCCGACAGTAAACGTGCGGGTGGGTGCCCAATTGCGCATCGAAGCGGTGATTAGCGCTGAGTCGATGCCGCCAGAGAGGAAGGCCCCAATTGGCACGTCGGATTGGAGTTGGCCGCGGACGGCATCGTCGAGCAATGCTTTCAACTCTTCGGCCGCGGCGCCCAGATCGACGATCTGCTTATCTTCCCGGGCTGCAGCCACGTCCTCGATACACCACCAGCTGCTCGTCCTGACCTCCCCAGCGTGCCAACGGAGGAGCCCGCCAGGCGGCAACTTGCGCGCGCCTTTGATCACCGTCGACGGCGCTGGCACGCACAGGTAACGGAAATAGTCCGCGACGGCACCGCGATCGAGGCTGTGATCGAGCCACGGCAGTGGGCGCAAACCGGAGAGATCGGAAGCAAACGCGAACTGACCGGGAGCCGTTGCATAGACCAACGGTTTGATGCCCAAACGGTCACGGGCAAGCCACAATGTGCGTTCTTCGCGGTCCCAAAGCGCAAAGGCAAACATGCCGTTGAGTCGCGGCAACGCCGCCTCTACGCCAACGCGGTCGATCAAAGCAAGCATCGTCTCGCTGTCGCCGGTCCCGCGAAAGGTAACGCCACTAGACTCCAACTCCGTCCGCAGCGTCCGGTGGTTGTAGATCTCACCATTGTAGCTCAGTACGTAGCGCCCGGAGTGCGAACGCATAGGTTGACTGCCCCCCGACGTCAGGTCGAGAACGGCAAGCCTGCGATGGCCCAACCAGATGCCAGCATCCGCATCGGCCCACTCGCCTTCTCCGTCGGGACCCCGCCGAGCCATCCGCGCCAGCATCTGCCGGGTCACGACGGAGTTTTTGGGATCGCAGCTTTGCCCGATCCAACCGACTATGCCGCACATCCCGTTTACCCCGCAGGCTTGGCGCGGACGAGCACGCAGTAGTGGGTAGCCAACAGCCGTCCGTAAGTCTGCAGCCCGAGAACAGCGAGTGCCGCACGCTCAATCCCCGTCTTCCAACCCGCTGTGTAAGGCGAGAATGGTGCCGATGCATAGTGGTGTCGGGCCTCCACCACTAGCCCCGCTTCCCGCAACAAAGCTTCGAACCTCGTTCGGGTCCAGAAGTGAAGGTGTCCGACGGGATTGGCGCGACGGTCGCGCCTCGTGAGACGGAAAATAGTATTCGTTACAAGAACGCTCTCCAACGGCACCTCGATGATCAGCCATTCGCAACGTGTCTTCAGGTCGTTAAGCGTGGCGACTGGATCGGGCACGTGCTCCAGCACGTGCGATGCAATTATCGCGTTATAGCCGCACGCAGTCTCGGGCAGCCCCTGCGCTGGGTCGAAGTGGCGATAGGCGAGGCCGGGCCGGGCGAAATTCTCTTGCGCAAAGCCGATCCCGGTCGCCGAGACATCGTAGCCATCGATTTCATTGGCCACACCGTTCTCAAACATCCAGTGGGTGAAGACGCCGTTACCACATCCGAAGTCGAGTGCGCGGCCGAATGGTAGAAAACGTCCGGCCGCAGCCTTCAAGGCGGGCAGCCGGTCACGTCGCGCCGAGTCCCACGCGTACTGAAGATTGTAATCAGCATCGGCCCAAAAGCGCTCATAGTAATCGTGCGCCAAGTCACCC
>JAPKDI010000267.1 GCA_026421105.1 Alphaproteobacteria bacterium
CGAGACGGCAAAGAGCGAAAAAATACCGGGTGACATCGTGAAGCTGTCCTTCGAGGAGGCATTGGCCGCCCTTGAGGAAATTGTTTCGCAGCTTGAGGAAGGTGCAGTCTCGCTCGAGGAGTCGATCGACATCTATACCCGTGGAACCCATTTGCGCCGACACTGCGAAGACAAACTGCGCCTCGCACAGGAACGCATCGATAAGATCGTTCCGGGTGCCGACGGGGGCATCGCCGCCGAGCCGGCTGATATCGAGTAGCGCCGATGGCCCTACCCGTGGCCCTGAAGGCATTTGCCGGCGAGATTGACGCGGTTCTTGATGGTCTGATCGACAGCCCTTACGGCCGCGAAGCGCGTCTATTTGAGGCTATGCGCTATGCCGTTCTTCTTGGTGGAAAGCGGCTGCGGCCTTTCTTGGTTGTGGCGAGCGCCGACATGTTCATGGTGAGCCGTGATTGCTCGCTGCGGGTCGGTGCCGCGGTGGAAATGGTGCACGCGTACTCGCTTGTCCATGACGATTTGCCCTGCATGGATAACGATGATCTTCGTCGCGGCAAGCCCGCGACTCACAGAAAATTCGATGAGGCCACCGCGGTCCTGGCAGGCGATACGCTGCTAACAAAAGCGTTTGAAATTATTGGTGCCCGCGAGACGCACGAGTTGGCGGAGGTGCGGAGTGATTTGGTTCAAGCCCTCGCGGTCGCCGCAGGCGGCCATGGCATGACCGGGGGCCAGATGTTTGATCTTGAGGCCGAAGGTCATCCATTGGAGATGCCTGAGATTACCCGGCTCCAAGCGATGAAGACCGGTGCTCTCCTAGCATTTTGTTGTGAAGCCGGCGCCATATTGGGGCGGGCGAGCCGCTTGCAGCGCGCTGCGCTCCATGGCTATGCGCACGACTTGGGTCTTGCGTTCCAGATAACAGACGATCTACTTGACGTTGAAGGTGACGCTGCGACGGTTGGTAAGAAGGTCGGCAAAGACGCGGCCGCCGGCAAGGCGACCTTTGTCTCTATTCTCGGTATCGAGCGTGCGCGTCAGCAGGCCGAAATGCTGGCTGATCAGGCGATTGCCCATTTGCAAGACTTCGGCGCGGCGGCGGATCGATTGCGTGAGGTCGCCCGTTTTGTTGTTGAGCGCGAGTCGTGATTTTTCGGTTTGCGTGCTATGGGCGGGAGAAGGCTCGCTGAAACCGAAACTGGATAAACCGCTGCTCGTCGGCACTAAGAAAACGCCAAAGCTCGTCTAGGTTTGCACGCGAATCGGCGTGCCCTCCTAGCAATGCCAGCCCGTAGTATTGATAGCCCACAGCAAGATCTTTTGGTCTACCCCAACCAGCGGCATAGGCGTAGCCCAGCATCTCGAATGCGGTCGGGTCTTTGTCTTCGAAGCCGCGTCGTTCAAGCGTGGTGATGTCAATGGGCTGTGGTCGCCTGCGGGTTAGTTCTGCCAGAAGGTTCTGCCAGGTTTCATCATCCACGCTCTTTGGCGGTGGTGGCGGAGGAGGAGGCGGCGGCGGAGGCGGTTCGCCGCTGCGGCGGCGGCGGTCCTGCGCTGAAGAAGCCGGGGGCGGGCGAGGTAGTTCCGGCCGGACCCCGGCGCGCGCGTCGGGGCACCATCCGGGCGCTTGCTCCGGTAGGCAGACAAAGGTCAGCATGTCTTCGTCGAGCTTCCGCCAGTCGAGTGATGCACCGATCGTGTTGGTCTGCGCCTGCGCAGCTGACATCCAAATCGTCCCGAACAGGATCATACCAACCAGCGGAATGGTTCGTGCTAGAAACATCGAATAGAAATCCTCGAGACCGTCTTTCGTGCACCAATATCAGGCAACCATATCAGATGTTTACTGACGAATTTATCAGATGTCGTCGAGGGTTGCTCTGCCCAGCCAAGCGAGAAGAGTAGGTACGGATAGGCCTGCCACGGTCTCAACAAAGCGCTATGGTCGAGCGGTTGATATGACTGGTTGTGGATGAAAAAATCAAAACAACGCTTGGACGTGCTCTTGTTGGACCGGGGTCTTGCACCGAGCCGGGACCGCGCCCGGGCTTTGGTTATGGCAGGCGCCGTTTTCGTCGAAGGCGCTCGCGTTGATAAGCCCGGGACGGCGGTTTCTGCGGATGCCGAGCTTGCGGTGAAGGGTGGTGATCACCCTTGGGTGTCACGTGGGGGTCTTAAGCTCGCTCATGCCCTACAGTCGTTTGGAATTGATGCCGGCGGGCAGACCGCGCTTGATATCGGCGCTTCGACCGGTGGGTTTACCGACGTTCTTTTGCAAAGCGGTGCGGCACGGGTCTACGCGGTTGACGTCGGGCACGGGCAATTGGACTGGGGTCTCCGCAACGATCCTCGCGTGGTAACGCTCGAGCGAACCAATGCGCGCAACCTGACGTCCGACCATATTCCTGAGGCGATCGATGTCATCGTATGTGATGCCAGTTTTATCGGGCTGCGTACCGTTTTGCCGGCGGCCCTAAAGCTCGCGACTTCGGGGGCGCTTCTTGTCGCTCTTATCAAGCCACAATTTGAGGTCGGCAAGGATCGGGTCGGGAGGGGAGGCGTCGTCCGCGACCGCGCGTTGCACGACGAGGTTTGCGAGACCATTCGAGACTGGCTTGAAGCGCTACCCCACTGGAGAGTAATTGGACTGACCGAAAGCCCAGTCGTGGGGCCCGCGGGCAACATCGAATTTCTCATCGCGGCACGCCATGACTGAGCCATTTGAAAC
>JAPKDI010000012.1 GCA_026421105.1 Alphaproteobacteria bacterium
ACTCGGCGACACGACGTGCAGATCAAGAATTGGGACTGATGCGGCGCGTCCGGATGGTCGCAGCCGACAAAAGCGTTGAGGGATTCAATTCTGTGGATCAGGCCATTCTCCCTTAAGAAATCCAGCGCGCGGTATACCGTGGGCGGGGCTGCGCCGTGTCGCTCTGTCTTGAGCAGATCCAACAACTCATAGGCCCCAGCGGGACGGTGGCTTTGCCAGATCAATTCCAAGACCCGGCGCCGTAATGCCGTGAAGCGCAAACCACGCATATCGCACAACGTTTCCGCTGCACCTACCGCCGTTCGGATGCAGCGCGCGTGGTTGTGTCGTTCAAAGCTCAGCGTTGACATAAGTTATACTATAACATTACATAGATCTTCATAACATTACACGAAACGGGTTGTATATGGCGTGGTCTGCGGCAATTCGGCGATTCAGCCTGATATTAGTATTTCTGAGTATTTCGACATTGGCCCGGGCGGGTGAGCTGCCGCGCATCGTGACAACGATCCCGCCGATTCACAGCTTGGTCGCAGCGGTGACCGAGGGTGTAGTTGATCCTGTTCTGCTTGTGCGGGGTGGTTCGTCGCCACACACATACGCTATGGCTCCATCAGATGCGCGCGCCATACAGAATGCCCAACTCATAGTTTGGGTGGGACCTAACCTGGAGACTTTCTTGGCGCGCGCGCTTCGTGATCCCCACGATAGTCGCCGAATTATCACATTAATGAACGAAGACGGCATGTTGTTGCTCGACACCCGTGAGGGTGGAATATTCGAAGGGCACGACGATGACCACGATGTGAATCATGATGAGGCCCATCGAGACGATGACCACTTCCGGACCGATGCACATCTATGGCTCGATCCGTTGAATGCGATGCGTACCGTTGAAATTGTTGCCGAAGCTTTGATTAATCTTGATCCAGAGCGGGCCCAAACCTACCGCGCAAATGCGGCGCAAACGCTCGATAGTATTGCCCGCCTCGATAAGTCTCTTGCCGCCACGTTCGCTTCTATCGAGCAGTCGCCCTTTTTCGTGTTTCATGACGCATACCAATATCTGGAAAATCGCTACGGACTGTCTGTGGCGGGCTCTATCACCGTGTCACCCGACCGTAAGCCTGGCGCGCGGCGCCTCCGAGAAATCCAGCAACGGATTAGTCAAGAGAGCGTTGCCTGCATCTTTGCCGAGCCGCAGTTCTCTCCAAGCGTCATTGAATCGGTGACTGAAGGCACGGCCGCGCGGACTAGTACGGCAGATCCGCTAGGTGCAGAGCTTGAGCCAGGGTCTGCGCTCTATACCAACCTGATGTTCTCATTGGCGCGGTCGTTTTCCGACTGTCTCAGCCCCCGCTCGTGACCAGGATCCTGCCAGGTGGCCAAGCAAATATGATGAGGTCTAGCGCGCGTATTCTTTCGTTCTGCGCAATTTTTTTCGTATTACTAGTTTATTTGCCGTCGCGATCCGAAGCTCATCCGCATATATGGATCGACGCGTTCGTTGAGGTTGTGTTCGATCGTGGTCAGGTGACAGCGCTAAGGATCAATTGGACGTTCGATCCGTTTTTCACCGCTGTAGCCGTGGCTGATTTCGATACGGACAGCAATGCGACGCTGGACAAGGCCGAAGCGGCCAAGTTGGCTGCGAATAGTGCAAAGAACCTAAAAGAAAGTGGTTTTTTCACCCATATCTGGCTCGATAGCGATCGGCTAGATATTGCCGCGCTCCAACACATCGATATGCGGATGGAAGAGGGTAGGCTCAACTTTGTATTTACTGTCGCCATGCCACGGCCTATCGATCCGGCCAAGACCGCGCTCTCCATCTCATTTTACGACCCAAGCTATTACATCGAAATTAACCCTGATCCGCTCGATCCGCTGCGCTTTGCGGGCGGCGCGGCGCCGTGCTTCGCCTATGTCCAGCCTGACCCCCAGCGAACGATCTATTTCGGACTTGTACGTCCTACTTTAATGCAGTTGATGTGCAATACTTCTTGAAGTTCTCCACCTTTCTTTTGTTGGTTATTGTTGCGTCGTGGACCGCTACGTCTACGTACGGACAGGAGTCAACGCGCGCACTTGGTAGTGGCGGCAAGGTAGAGCAAATGACGACTACCTTCGTACCCGGGTTCGTAGCCGGCAATCTTGCCGAAGTGCGGCGCATCCAACGCAACCTGCAAATTCGTCTAGCAAATTCAGTTAAGGCCATTAAAGAAGAGTCGTCGCCATGGCCATTCCTTGTCCTTATTAGTTTGTCATTTGCGTACGGAGTTTTTCATGCGGCGGGGCCTGGGCACGGCAAAGTAGTGATTAGTGCATACCTGCTAGCTCGTGAAGAGAACCTACGCCGAGGGGTGCTTTTGGCGATATTGGCGGCTTTGCTGCAGGCGATTTCGGCAATCGTCCTTGTCGGTGGCCTCGCTTTAGTGTGGGGGGCCACAAATCTTGCGACGTTAGACCGGGTGGGAACGCTTGAAGCCATCAGCTATGGGGTCGTGGCTTTGCTTGGGTTATGGATGCTCTGGCGCTTCCTGCGGGAGGCGTGGTCTCATCGCAAAGACCATGACGGTCACAATCATCACGACCATGGGCACAGCGAGTTGGTTCGGGTATCTGACGCTGGTTGGCGCGAAGCGGCGGTTGTGGTGTTGGGGGTTGGAATCAGACCTTGCAGCGGCGCCGTGATCGTCTTGCTTTTCGCGATGGTGCAGGGGCTCCTAGCGATGGGCATCATGGCTGCGCTTGCCATGTCCGTTGGCACGGCGATCACCGTCTCGGTCCTAGCTGCCCTGAGTGTTGCGCTGCGCCGTGGTGCGTTAACTCTAACGTCGAAGTCGAGCCGCTGGGGAGGGGTCGTTGCGAGTGCGCTGGGCGTTGCCGGTGCGGTGGTCGTAACATTATTCGGCCTAACGTTTTTCGCGGCGGCTCTTTAGCGCGCTTGGAACAATCGTGCCCACCGAAGCATCACCATCATGATTAAAATGCCCCCGACGAACCCGCCGATATGCGCAGCCCACGCAATCTGTCCGTCACCGGCCCCCGGCATTCCTGTAAAGCCAATTGCCACGGAGATTGCGATCCAGATCAGCGCCGCCGGCCAAAACCGCATACTGCGCTGACCCCATTGATTTGGCCGCGCCATAAGCCACAGCACTGCACCAAATAACCCGCTAATCGCTCCCGACGCGCCAATCACTGGCACGTTGCTACCCGGGAACAGTGCAAAATGGGTGAATGCGCCGATCACGCCGGAAAAGAGATAAAGCACCAACATCAGTCGCCGCCCGACCATGCGCTCAACTGGTGATCCAAACGCCGCAAGCATCGCCATATTCATCACGAGGTGCAGCCAGCCGCCATGCAGAAACTGATGAGAAAAGGGCCCTATCCAGGCCGCCCAACCGCCCAGGCCCTCGATGCTATAGCGGACCGGGATAAACGCGAGGTGGATAAGCACCCAGACAAAAGCATCCTGCGCCAGGCCCAATGTGACCAGATGGACCACCACATTGACGCCAATGAGGGCCAAAACCAGCGGCGGGACGTTGAACATGGGCTGGCGCGGCGGGGCCGGGCCGGGCCGTTGACCATCAAGAAGAGCCATGGGCCGACTTATGGACGCTCTGAACGCTACAGGAAAGTGGAAAAAAGGCTCTTCGCGGTCACAAAATCGGTAGCGTAAGGGCTTGAAACACCTACATTTCTGCCCTAAATAAAGCTCGACTAATCTAATCAGGATTAGATAGCTCAGGATTGAAGATGCTCCGTCTCAGCCGCATGACTGATTACGCAGTGGTGGTCTTGCACCACATGGCCAGCTTGCCCGTGGGCAACCGCAATACCGCTGATGTTGTCTTGGCGACCGGCCTGCCGGCGCCCACCGTCAGCAAGCTGCTCCACCGCCTCACCGAGGCGGGGATCGTCGTCGCCGAACGGGGGCGCTATGGCGGTTACCGGCTCGACCGCGCGCCAGAAGATGTGCCGCTTTCCGAAGTGCTCGTCACCTTTGAAGGTGATCTTGCGTTGACCGATTGTCTCGACACCACGGGTAACGCCTGCGAACACGAAACCCATTGCGCGGTTGTCGGTCGTTGGGACGTCGTCTCCACAGCCATTCGCCGTGTTCTCGACGATCTAACGCTCGCCGATGTGCTCGACCCGCCGGCGCTGCTTGCGCCTCCCGCGCCGCCGGCGCCCAGTCTCAACGCCTAGGGATCGCCATGGCCGAAGTCAGCGAAAGCGAAACAATCAATCAGGCGACGACCGAGCGGTACAAATACGGCTTCGTCACCGACATTGAATCTGATACCGCGCCCAAAGGCCTCGATGAAAGCACTATTCGCTTCATCTCGGCTAAGAAGGACGAGCCCGAGTGGTTACTTGAGTGGCGCCTCAAAGCGTTTCGTATGTGGCTGGAGTTGGGCCAGGAAGAACCGGCCTGGGCCAATGTGTCATTTCCCAAGATCGACTATCAAGATTCGTATTACTACTCGGCGCCTAAGGAAATGCCGCTCCTCGAAAGTCTCGACGACGTCGACCCCAAACTCCTGGAGACCTACACCAAGCTCGGCATTCCTCTCCAGGAACAAAAGATGCTCGCCGGTGTCGCAGTTGATGCCGTGTTCGACAGCGTCTCGGTGGCTACCACCTTCAAGGAGGAGCTCAGCAAACACGGCGTGATCTTCTGTCCAATCTCAGAAGCCGTCCAAAAGCATCCCGAACTGGTGAAGAAATACCTCGGCAGTGTCGTGCCGACCGCTGACAACTTCTACGCCACACTCAATTCGGCGGTCTTTACCGATGGCTCGTTCGTCTACATTCCCGAAGGCGTCCGCTGCCCGATGGAACTCTCCACATACTTCCGTATCAATGCGGCGGAAACCGGTCAGTTCGAACGCACGCTCATCATCGCTGACAAAGGCTCCTACGTGAGCTACCTCGAAGGCTGTACCGCGCCTATGCGCGACGAGAATCAGCTCCATGCCGCCGTTGTGGAGCTCATTGCGCTCGATGATGCCGAGATCAAATACTCGACGGTACAGAACTGGTATCCGGGCGATGAAAACGGAAAGGGCGGGATCTATAACTTCGTCACCAAGCGCGGCGCCTGTCGTGGCAAAAACTCCAAGATCTCGTGGACCCAGGTCGAAACCGGTTCCGCGATCACCTGGAAGTACCCCAGCTGCATCCTTCAAGGAGACAACTCAGTAGGCGAGTTCTACTCCATCGCCATTACCAACAATTTTCAGCAGGCCGATACCGGCACCAAGATGATCCACATGGGCAAGAACACCAAAAGCCGGATCATCTCCAAAGGCATTTCCGCAGGCCACGCCGACAGCACCTATCGCGGGCTGGTCAAAGTCATGCCGGGTGCCACCGGTGCACGCAACTTCACGCAATGCGATTCGCTTTTGATCGGCGATCAATGCGGTGCGCACACGGTGCCTTACATCGAAGTGCGTAACAAAACTGCGCAGGTCGAACACGAGGCCACCACCTCGAAGATCAGCGATGAGCAATTGCTCTATTGCCGTCAACGCGGTCTGTCGGCGGAAGACGCCACAACGCTCATCGTCAACGGCTTCTGTCGCCAAGTTCTGCAAGAACTGCCGATGGAATTCGCGGTCGAGGCACAAAAACTCGTCGGCATCAGCCTTGAAGGCAGCGTCGGCTAACACGGAATAACGAACCAATGGCTCCCATGCTCGAAATCAAGAACCTTCACGCCACCGTCGGCGGCAAGGCCGTCCTCAACGGCATCAACCTCACGGTTAACGGGGGCGAGGTCCACGCTGTCATGGGCCCGAACGGCTCTGGCAAAAGCACATTGTCCTATGTGCTGGCCGGTCGCGACGGGTACGAGGTCACGCAAGGAAGCGTCATCTACAACGGCGCGGACCTCACCGCGATGGAGCCCGAGATTCGGGCCCGCGAAGGTGTCTTCCTTGCATTTCAGTATCCGGTGGAGATCCCGGGCGTCGCCGGCACCACCTTTCTCAAGACGGCTTACAACGCCATCCGAAAACACCGTGGCGAAAAAGAACTCGACGCCATGCAGTTCCTTAAACTGGTGCGCGCTAAACAGGCTGATCTCAATATGACTGATGACATGGT
Source organism: Alphaproteobacteria bacterium (assembly GCA_026421105.1). Next base: position 6,127 of record JAPKDI010000012.1, read on the forward strand.
GCGTCGCCCGGTCAATGTCGGATTCTCTGGCGGCGAGAAAAAGCGTTACGAAATGTTGCAAATGGCGATGCTCGAACCGGCACTCGCTATTCTCGATGAAACTGATTCAGGCCTCGACATCGACGCGCTTAAAACCGTAGCAGATGGTATCAACGCACTGCGGTCGCCCGATCGCGCGATGCTGATGATCACCCATTATCAACGCTTGCTGGACTACGTCGTGCCCGACTTCGTTCATGTCCTGGCGGGTGGCAAAATTGTGCGCTCTGGCGATAAGTCGCTCGCGCTCGAATTGGAAAAAGAAGGCTACGCCGTCCTAGGGACTGAAGCCGCATGACCAAACGCCAAATCAACAGCGCGTTTCCCTTTGTCGATGCGTTCGACACACTGCGTGCCGACTTGCCGGGTGCACCGCTCGATTGGCTGCAAGTCGCACGCCGCGACGCGCTTGCGCGCTTCCACGAAAAAGCCCTACCCAATCGCCGCGTTGAAGCCTGGAAGTACACCGACCTTGGCGCACTTGCGAAAACGGACTTTGCTGCGCCCGATGGCCCGATCAGCGACGCGCTCACCGTGCGCATCCGCAAGACCGGCAATCCTGGCGCAGTCCGTCTCGTCATCGCCAACGGACGCGTTGATCCGGCACTTTCCGACACAGCCGGGTTGCCCGCCGGTGCGCATCTTCTGCCGATGAGTGCGGCGCTCGAGTCACACAGCGGTCTTCTCCAGGACCACATAAGTCGTATTGCCGCACTAGACGGTGACGGCCTGGTGGCCCTCAACGCCGCCTTCATGATGGATGGTTACGTCCTCATCGTGGATGACACCGTCAAAGTCGACCCTACCATTGAGGTGATCTTTGCCGGTGACGGCGGGCAAGGGCCTGTCGCGTTGCATCCGCGCAACGTCATCATCATGGGCTGCGATAGCGCCGCAACCATCATTGAGACACATCTCGGCGATGGTGTGTACTGGACCAACCCGCTGACCGATGTGGTGATAGGCGCAGGTGCCAGTTTGCGCCGCTACAAAGTGCAACAAGACGCAAATGAGGCGTTCCATCTTGCCCAGGATCAGATCTCGCTCGCGACGGGTGGGCACTATCAGGGTTTCCTCGGCGCCTTCGGCGCCAGGCTCGCGCGTCAAACCGTTGCCACTTCCATCAACGGCGCGGAAGCCGCGTTCGATATTGCCGGCGCATATTTGCTGCGCGGCAGCCAGCACAACGACATCACCACCGTGGTCGATCACGTCGCCGCCGGTAGCACCAGCAAGCAGATCTTCAAAGGTGTGTTGGATGACGAATCGCGTGGCGTCTTCCAAGGCAAGGTGGCCGTTCACCGAGATGCACAAAAGACCAACGCCCATCAGCTCAACAACGCGTTGCTGTTATCCGACAAGGCCGAGATGGACGCTAAACCTGAGTTGAAAATCTATGCCGACGATGTGAAGTGTTCGCACGGCGCTACTGCGGGTGACCTCGATGAAAATGAGCTGTTCTATCTCCAGGCACGTGGTATTGGCGCAAGCGATGCGCGCCGCCTGTTAGTGTCGGCCTTTGTGAAGGCCGCGCTCAACGAGATCGACCGCGACGCTGACCGGTCTCGGTTCGAAGCGCTGGTCGATTTGTGGCTGGAACACGCCGATGCCTAGCGCCGCCGCAAAGATCGACGCTCCCGTGTTCGACGTGGATCGCATCCGCGAGGACTTCCCTATTTTGGCGACCCAAGCGGACGGCAAGCCGCTCGTGTTTCTCGACAGCGCTGCCAGCTCGCAAAAGCCCCGCGCTGTGATCGATGCCGTGCGTCATTGTTATGAGGCCGAATACGCCAATATCCACCGCGGCGTCTATGCCCTCAGCGAAACCGCCACGCGCAACTACGAAGACGTGCGCGAGAATGTTCGCGCCCTGATCAACGCCAAGGAAACGCGCGAGATCATCTTCCTGCGCGGCGCCACCGAAGGCATCAATCTAGTGGCATCAAGTTGGGGCGGAGCCAACCTCAAGCCCGGCGACGAAATTCTTATCACCGCGCTCGAGCATCACTCCAACATCGTGCCGTGGCAGATGATTGCCGCGCAGACCGGCGCCGAAGTACGCGCGGTCCCCACCAATGAGTCGGGTGAGTTCCTCTTCGATCGGTTCGAGGAGATGCTCACCCCGCGCACCAAAATCGTCGGTGTTACGCACGCCAGCAACGCTATCGGCACTGTCGTGCCCATCAAAGATGTCGTAGCCACCGCCCACGCGCGTGGTATTCCGGTGTTGGTCGATGGTTGCCAAGGCGTCGTCCATCGCGGCATTGACGTGCAAGATGTCGATTGCGACTTCTACGTCTTCTCAGGCCACAAACTCTATGGTCCTACCGGCATCGGTGTGCTCTACGGCAAAGCGGACCTGTTGGACGCTATGCCGCCCTATCAAGGCGGCGGCGACATGATCGAAACCGTCAGCATAACCAAATCCACATACGCCCCGTTACCGTACAAGTTCGAAGCGGGCACCCCTAACATCGCGGGCACCGTTGGCTTGGGCGCAGCTATTGATTATGTCAGCGCCCTTGGCCATGACGCGATTCGCGCGCATGAAAATGACGTGCTTGGCTACGCGCTGGAATGCTTGCGCGGGCTTAACGATATTCAACTCGTCGGCACCGCGCCTGATCGTGCCAGCATAGTCTCTTTTCTTGTCAATGATGTGCACCCGCATGATACCGGCACCATCCTTGATCAAGCGGGTATTGCCGTGCGTGTCGGCCACCACTGTGCGCAGCCCTTGATGGACCACTTTGATATAGCGGGCACTGTCCGCGCGTCCTTCGGTCTTTACAACACCCGCGCCGATGTTGATGCGCTCGTGGACGGACTCCACGAGGTAAGAAAGATTTTTGGATGAACGACCTACGGGACCTTTACCAAGAGATCATTCTTGATCACGGCAAGAGCCCTCGGAACTTCGGCAAGCCCGAATCTTTCTCCGCTGATGCCGATGGTTACAACCCGCTCTGCGGCGACAAAGTGCACGTCTACGCAACTGTGAAAGATGGTGTTGTCGAAGTCGTACATTTCGAAGGCCGCGGCTGCGCCATCTCGATGGCCTCGGCGTCGCTCATGACCGAAGTGCTAGTGGGAAAAACCGAAGAGCAGGCCAAGGCCCTGTTCAATAAATTCCATGAACTGGTGACCACTGAACACGAACTCGTTGGAGATGACGATATTGATCGTCTCGTGGTGTTGGGCGGCGTGCGCCAGTATCCAAGCCGCGTGAAATGCGCCACGTTAGCGTGGCATACCTTCAACAACGCGATCACAGGCGCCGACGCGTCGGCGAAAACCGAATGACTAACACGATCCTGCAAGACGACCCTTACGATCCAGCCCAATTCACCGGCAGCGTTAGCGCCGAAGAAGGGCCCTCGCAGGATGACATCGTGCGCGCCCTCAAAACCGTCTACGACCCGGAGATCCCGGTGGATATCTACGAACTCGGTCTGATCTATGACGTCAAAATTGAAAACCGCCACGCTCAGATTACGATGACCCTCACCGCGCCGGGCTGCCCCGTCGCCGGCACTATGCCGCGTTTGATTGAACTCGCCATGATGACGGTCGAAGGTGTCGACAACGCCGAAGCTGAACTCGTCTGGGATCCTCCGTGGGAACCCTCGCGCATGTCTGAAGGCGCCCGACTCGAATTAGGTATGGATTGAGATTGCTATGACAGATAAATCTGCCGTCCTGACCGTCACCGCCACCGCGGCCGTTCGCGTTAAGAAACTGCTCGCTACCCAAGGTGATGCCAAAGCCATTCGCGTTGGCGTCCGCCAAATGGGTTGCTCTGATATGAGCTACACAATGGATTTCGCGGAGGTTTATGGTGATGATGATATTGTTGTCGAACGCGATGGTGCGTCTTTGATCGTTGACTTAGACGCTATTCCCTACATCGCGGGTAGCGAACTCGACTGGGTCGAAGAGAAGCTTGCCAGCCGTTTTGTGTTCCACAATCCGAACGTGGTCGGTGCCTGTGGCTGCGGCGAGTCCTTCAAAGTAGCTGACAAAGTTTAATCGTTCCGGGAGTTCCGACTAACCTTTTCGTCGCCCTCGTAAGGTGTGTGGGGGGGGGTGGTCAGTGCTTAGAAGTAAGATGAATCGTGAGAGTGATCAGAACTCTTTAACGTTAGCATCTTGGGCGGTTTTATTTTGGCGGCGGAAGACTGTCCCGCAACCCCCGGTCGACCGTGGTGACCAATTTACGTTTACCAGAAGCTTTTTTCACACCCAAAAGCCATTTATGTGCATATACCACAAGATCTTTGTGTGAGATATGCCAAATATCTCTATTAATCCGTAAATACTTTCTTTAATCATGCTTCAACAGCTCCGCCTCAGGAGCCAAATTGAAGGAGAATGACCAATGGGTATTCTGTCAAAAGCCGTTGTGGGCACTATTTTGCTGGTGTTTCCGTTGCTCCCAGCTGCCGCGTCGGTTGAAGGTTTCGGCCCACTAGTCTCAGCCGAAGAGCTGGCCACCGTCCAGTCAACAATCAATCCGCTAATCCTGGATATCCGGGGAGACACAGTTGAGGATGGACGCATCCCGAACGCTATTAGCGCACGGTACGCAGACTTCCGGGGGCCAAAAGAAAATCCTGGACAACTGCTGACTGAAGAGGCGTTAACAAAGCTCATCCGCCGTTTAGGTATTGAAGCTACCCGACCGACTGTCATTGTCTATCAAGGTAAAAACGAATCAGATTTTGGGGCAGCCGCACGTGTTTACTGGACCTTGAAGTCTGCTGGGGTCAGTAAACTGGCAATTTTGAACGGCGGTATGAACGCTTGGACGGAGGGCGATGCCCGCCCGGTTATTGAAAGAGCGCTATTACCAACCCCAAGTACCTTTAGCGTCAAATTTAGCAGCGCGTGGCTGGCTACGCGCGAAGAGGTGCTTAAAATCGTCGAGAGCGATAGTGCTGTTCGACTAATCGATGCGCGTCCTGAGTCGTTCTACAACGGCGAAAAGGCGCACCCTGCGGCTGCGAGACCTGGTACCCTGCCACAGTCCGAGTATTTCACGCACTCAGGCTGGTTTTCCGGCGGTCCAGCGATCATTGATTCGAAGACTGCCCAGCGCCTTGCTACCAAGAGCGGTTTCAAGAAGGGTGATACACTCGTTTCTTTCTGCAACACCGGCCATTGGGCGGCTACGAACTGGTTTGCACTCAGTGAACTTGCGGGCATCGAGAACGTTAAGCTCTATCCAGAGTCTCTCGTAGGTTGGTCTAATGCAGGCTTGCCCATGGCGAATACTCCAGGACTGATCGAGACCCTCGTGAAAAAGGTCAAGAAGTCCCTATAGGATTCTCAACTTCATGCGGAAGGGTAAATAGTGCTGCGAACTTCCTCCCCTGTTGGCGTTAGTTCAAGCACTATGCCCTCCCGCATGGCGCTCACCATTTTTTTGTGCGCTGCCGTTGCTGCGACAGCGCTTTTTGTCGGAGCACGCTACGGCGCTCTGCTGCTTGTGGGCCTTGGGCTGGGGCTGACGCTCGAAGGACTACGTTTTGGATTTGCCGGCCCTTGGCGGGCGTTCATCCTCAGACGTGAACCGGCGGGTATTGCTGCTCAGCTTGTGGCAATCGCTTTAGTGGCGCTCGTCGCCTTTCCGCTTCTGGCGGCCCGTCCGGACGAACTCATTGGGGCACATGCACCCATCGGAATTGCCATGTTGGGCGGAGCCTTTGTCTTTGGTGTCTGTATGCAGCTCGTTATTGGTTGCGGCTCTGGCACGCTGGTAAACGCCGGTAGCGGAAACGCCATAGCTTTGGTTGCCCTCCCATTTTTCGTAATTGGCAGTTTCGCTGGTGCCTACCATCTTGATTGGTGGATCGACCTTGGAACGGCGCCAACCTTAACTCTTCAGACTTTCTTCGGCCCGCTCGGTGGACTAGTGGCAACACTGATCGGGCTCGCTGTGGTAGCCGTAATTGCTCTTAGCTGGGCATCACCAGAGAACCGCCGTATCCCTAGGAGGCTTTGGATTGCTGCCGCCGTTGTCGCTGGGCTCGCGATTCTTAACCTTGTCATTTCCGGCCAACCGTGGGGTGTCGTTTACGGGCTCGGGCTCTGGGCAGCAAAGGGAGCTCAGTTCTTTGGAGCGGATCTGTCAGGTTCTTTATTTTGGTCAGCGTCCGGCAATGTTGAGCGCCTCCAGCAATCGATCCTGACCGACGTTACCTCCCTTACCAACATCGGCATTATCCTTGGTGCCTTCGCTGTGGCCTCCTGGCGCGGTGGTCTTAGCGCTGACCGAAAACGTCTTCCGCTCAACGGATGGATGGTGGTGGCGCTCGCCGGTTTATTGATGGGGTATTCTGCGCGACTTGCGTTCGGCTGTAATGTCGGCGCTTTTTTCAGTGGCATTTCTACTGGTAGTTTGCACGGTTGGGCTTGGTTCGCCGCCGCTTTCGTAGGCTCGGTGCTGGGGGTGCGTCTCAGGTCTAGACTGGGTCTGGATGAAAGCTCACGATGAGATCTCGGAAGTCCGTCGCCGTGGCTACTCTGGGTTTTCTTGCTTTGGTTCTTGCTCTCGACTTCAGTGTGAGTACGACGCCCAACCCCTATTTACAGCCATCCCTTATTGCACTGGGCAGCGGTCAAGCTGCGAGCGGTGCGCTTTGTACAACTGCGCCACCCGGCTAAACTGCGACGGATCACTGAAATGATGGATGTTGCGTTCACAGTGCTTTCGTGAGTCCCTACTGGAATAATCGTCCGATGGGCCGACCGCAGATTTGGGTACGAGTAAATTGATTAGTGGCTTTCAATATGCGGCATCTACGAAACGCATATCCTGGGAAGGTGCTGCCAGCCTGTCCGAAGGGCTGCCGTCGTAAAGCTTGCGCCATCGGACAGAAGATGATCGAAAGACCCATGTCATCCTGAGCCTGACGGGTGGCGCCCATCGCGCTACCATCCGTGACGAAGTACAAACAACAACGAGCACCTGATGTCCCGATTTATTGCTGTTTTCATGCGCCATGGCGCTCTCAAGCAACCTGCTGGTATTGTGGGTGGAAATTTACCGTTCCCGCTCACCGCCGCAGGCGAGAACCAAGCGGCCGATGCTGGCCAACGCTTGGCAGCACTCGCCGACGAGATGAATTTCAAGGTCGACGACGACCTCGAGTGTTCGCCCAACGAAGGCGCTTGGCAAACCGCGGCGATCATCGGCGAAGAACTTGAAGACCTCACTGACCGTGGCTACCGTGCGCTCGAACGTGCCGAGATGGCGGGCCGCAGCCTCGGCAGTGTTGCCAATCTCAAGGCCGCGCAAATAGAGTCCCTTATCGAAGAGGACCCACGCTTCACCAACGCGCCGAAGGACTGGTTATCCAAGACTGACTACCGGCCGCCCTTCGCCGGGGTCGAAACATTGGGTGCCGCAGGCGAGAGGCTTGGCGGTTTCATCCGTCAACGCACAGAAGAAATGTGGCCGCACCTCACCGGCGACACGCTGAAGGTTTTCCTTGGTCATGGCAGCGCACTTCTTCATGCGGCTGCCTATCTCGATGTCCTACCCGCCAAGCGCGCCGCGCAACTGGCGCTCCCTCATGCCGGCTGGGCTCTCATCGAGTTCAACGCCGCGGGCCAATGCACCCTACTCAGCACCGACTGGCGCAAACCCAAAAAAGGCGACGGCGAGGACTAGGCTATGCCGCACACGGTCATCCTGAGCCGGATAGATAGCGCTGCCGGCGCAAGCTACCCGAGCGACGGGAGCAAGCCCTCCCCAGGCCCCATCTGTGCCACACTGCGTGCTTAGTCGTTTTAGACCCTGGGCCTCATGAGCGTCTTTCTCGCTAAACGCTTTCTCACATTCATCGTGACCTTGTTGGGCGCGACGGTG
>JAPKDI010000268.1 GCA_026421105.1 Alphaproteobacteria bacterium
TGGTCTTGCTGGCCATCCTCGGCGGGGCGGTTTGGTATTTTTACACGAAACCAAAGTCAGAGCAACTCAACCAGGCCACCGGTTCCTCCAGCCAATACACCCATGAACTGTCCGTCGCCGCCGATCTGTTCTCCGGTTACGCCGTGCTGCGCTCCGCGCAAATGCGCGACAACCTGAAGTCAGAAGGCATCCGGCTGACGACGGTGGACGACGGTGCCGACTACGGCGCCCGGCTCGAGGCGCTGGAGGATGGCGACGTGCAAATGGCGGTTTACACGATCGACTCCCTGCTGATGGCTGGGGCCAAGGCCGGCGGTTTCCCGGCGTCGATCGTGATGGTGATCGACGAAACCAAGGGGGCGGACGCGGTGCTGGCCTACAAGAGTGCCGTCGCCTCGCTGCAGGATCTGGATGATTCCAGCGCCCGCTTCGTGCTGACGCCCAGCTCGCCGAGCGAGTTTTTGGCCCGCGTCGTCAAGTCGCACTTCAAGCTGCCCAACCTTTCCGGCGACTGGATGATCGAGGCCGACGGCGCCGCCGATGTGCTCCAAAAAATGAAGGACGCCGATCGCTCCGACAAGACGGCATACGTGCTGTGGGAGCCGCAGGTTTCCCAAGCCAAGAAGTTGTCCGGCGTCGAGGTGATCCTGGACAGTTCCAAGATCAAGGGCCTGATTGTCGACGTGCTCGTGGCACGCCGCGAGTATCTGCGCGATCATCCCGACAAGGTCCGGGCCGTGGTCGAGGCCTACTCGCGTGCCGCGCACCATTACCGGAGCCAGACGGGCGGCTTGGCCAAGCTGGTCAAGTCGGACGACCCCAACCTCTCCGACACCGAGGCCAAGAGCCTCGTGGCTGGCATCCAGTGGAAAAACACCCTCGAAAACTACACCCACTTTGGCTTGGTGCGGGGCGCATCGGCGGGAGATTTGCTCAGCCTCGAGGACATGATCGCCAACGTCACCGATGTCCTCATCAAGACCGGCGCGCTCGAGAGCGATCCGCTCGGTGGCCGGCACTCCTCGCTCTACTTCGACCAGATCCTGACGGACATGAAGGCCGACAATTTCCACCCGTCCAACCGGATGAATCTCATCGAGGGGCTTGGCCAGGGGACGGGCGACCTGCAGGGCGTGCGTCCCAATACCCACCTCGGGGCACTCAGCGATGACCAGTGGAAAACGCTTCAGTCGGTCGGCGACCTCGACGTGCCGTCGATCGGTTTCCGGCGTGGCTCGGCCGCCATCTCGCTCTCCGGCGAGCATGAGTTGAAACGGCTCAAGAAGATGCTGGACAGTTTCCCGAGCTTCTACCTCCGCGTCGTTGGCCAGGCGCGCGCCGTGGGCGATCCCGAGGCCAACCGCCGCCTGGCTCGGTCACGCGCCGAGTCGGTCGTCAGTTTCCTCAATGGCGATGGGGTCAACACGGATCGAGTCCGCACCGAGTCCGCCCTGGCCGCCTCCCGGGCAGGCTCGGCCCAGAGCGTTCGTTTCGAACTGGGCCAGGTACCATATTAAGGGAGCGCTGCAAAACGAACCAAGCGCTGGGCCAAGCGCAGCGTTGACGCCCCAGCCATTTCTGCTGATCTTTTCCTGTTCCCACAGCGGGGCAGTACATTGCGGTGAGCGACAACAAAAACATGGCCAAGCGGGTGATGGCGGACATCGTCAGCAGTCCACTCGTGCTGATGCCGTTCATGGTTGGCTCGATGGCGTTTGCGTCGCTCTTCGCGCTGGGCCTGAAAGGCTCAGCGGCGGTGGGTGCGGTGCTCATCGGCCTCGTCGGCACGCTCGCTTCGGCCGGCACGTTTTTGACAAAGTTCATCCTCGGCAGGGACGAGCGCATCCGGAAACTCGTCGAGGCATCACGCAGCAAGGACAAGCGCGACAAGCGGAAGGCGCTCGACCATTTCCACCACCGCCTTACGGTGGACGGCGACGAACGCACCGAGACCGCGATGCAGGATCTGCGCTCCCTACGGCAGGCGTTCCGGCAACTCGACAAGATCGCCCCCGACCTGAACCGGGTGATGATCGAGGACATCCAGCAGCGCTCAGATGAACTGTTTCAGCAGTGCGTGAGTTCACTCGAAAAAACACTGCAACTGTGGAAGACCGCCGACAGCTTGGCCTCCGAGATGGCCCGCAAACCGATCCTCGAGCAGCGCGAAAAACTGGTGGGCGACGTTGTCCAGACCGTCGAGCACATGAGCCGGACTCTGGCCTCTGTGCAGGGCATCACCAGCCGGAGCGACGGAGACGCCCGTTTGCAGCACCTGCGGGGCGAATTGGACCAAAGCCTGGAGGTGGCGAAAAAGGTTGAACAACGAATCGATTCATTGTTAAATCGCGGGCGAGTACAAAATTTATCTGAAATCAATAACCATAAATAAAACGTTATGTTCGGAGCAATAGGTAGATGGTTCAAGGCAGTCTGGTACAAGATAACCGGTCAAATAGATCAGGCTCGTCGTGGATTGGACACCGATCCTCACGTGATGCGGGCCAAATTTGACGGCATCATCAAAGGCAAGGTTAACCAGATCCACACCTACAAGCAGGCCGTGGCCACGCTCATAGCCCAGCAGGAGAAAAAGATGGCCAAGGTCAAGTCATTGACCGAGGAGGTGCAGAAGCTAGAAAACCTCAAGGCCGGCGCCCTGGCCATGGCCAAGCAGGCCGTGGCCAAGCTCCAGGGTGAGGGCAAAACCAAGGAGGAACTCCACG
>JAPKDI010000269.1 GCA_026421105.1 Alphaproteobacteria bacterium
AATGGGGATTGATCATTCCCTCAAAGAATACCGTGTGCGAGACCGAGATGCACTGGTTCGTCCCGTCCAGTATCTCCATCGACACCGCGCTTGCAGTACGTAAGAGCCCTGCCGTGTGGGGCACGGACGATGCAATGAAGAAAATAGCACGCGCCATCCGAGATGCTGAACCCGACGCCTTCAAAGTTGTGATGACCTGCGAACCTTAATATCTCTTGATGGGGGAGAGCGGTTTCTCGTTTCCGCACGAAGAGCTCGAAGGTTTTGATCGCAAATACGAAGAGACCTCCGGCCTGCGGGTAGCCTTATCTGCTCGAACCTTCCTGCGCGCGCTTGAGGTGATGAAGGTCCTCAAGTCGCCGTATTGACGCTGCGCCTGCCCAACAGCGGCATTGTCTCTGGCGGGCTAAGGGAGGCCTGCGGCTATGAGGTCGCGGCCGCCAAAGGCCTGTGTTGCAACTCAATCCAAGACTTCGACAATCTCAGCGAAGAGAAATTGGGTGACGGCCTCGCCGAACTGGCCCGCAGCGACGCCGACGTCATCCTTGCAACGGATAGCGAGATCGAGCTGATCGAAGAAGCCGATTTTTGGGCCTGCAAGCCGGTCCTCCATCTCAACGCAGTAATGGTCTGGTATGCGCTCTGCTCCGCGACTCAGGCTTCGACGACCACCCTGATGGTCGCAGCACGCTCCTGCGCGACTACTAAACTAACAGACGTGCGAAGTCGGCAACGTTGTCGAAGCTGTCCAGCGAATCGATTGCCTGCATGACTTCTTCGGCGCGCTTATCGTTCATCACCGTACCAGCCAACTCGCGGAATTTCTTCTCTACATCGGCACGGCCCATCGGTGGTTGATCGGTCGGCCATTCCACGTCGCGCTTAACGGTGTTGCCGCTTTTCAGCGTGATCTCAACGCCAAAGCGCATCTTCTGGTCAGTAAAGAAGTCATCGTCCGCCTTGGGGTCGTGGGTCATACCAACCTTTGACAACAGGTCGCGCACCACTGGGTCGGCCAGCTTTTCATCGCTGTACATCGCTGGCAGCAACGGCTCACCCATGATGGTCGTCACCACGGTGTAGGGCAGGGAGAACTGCGCATCCACCGCGCCCTGCGGGTTGGTATCGCCGATCAGGTTCAGCGCCATACCCGAGATGTGAATCTTCTCCACTTGGTCGGGAGTGATGTTATGTGCTTTCACCAGCGTGCGCGTGGCATCAAAGCCTGGGTGGTTCCACGCAATCGATGGATGGATCTTGTATTCGGTTTTGTCGATCGCCCAACTCTTGCCGAGATCGCGAACAATTTGCTCGAAGTCGCAGCGGTCCGATCCGGCCATCACATAAAAGCTCTGCTCGCCATCTAGCACGCCGTGGCCGCCTTTGAACCCGCGCTGCGCGGATTGTGCAGCCACTGTGCCAGCCATACTCATCCAGCCCCAGCCCATCTTCACCTCGCGCATGGGCCGCGTTTCCTCGACAATACCGAAATACTTGTAGACCGACGGCACCGTTGCGTACGTTCCAGCAATACCGAAGGCCACATCCAATGTCTCGGCATCTTGGCCAAATAGCTTGCCCGCAGTAACGGCCGACGCAAATGGATGGTATTGCTCACCCCAAACCTGTTTGCCGCGTTCGGGGGTGGGTTGCATGGCCGCACCAATGCGCGCCACAACTTCGCAGCCCAGCGCGATACTCAGGATCAAGTCCTTCCCGGACGACCCCAACATTTCGCCGACGGCAAGTCCCGATGACATCGTGATGTAGCCCGGATGGGTGATGTAGAGGACCGTGTCTTCGTAATCCAACGCAAAGCCGAAGTTGCCATTGGCATAGGCCGCAAGCGGCGCCGAAACCTTCGCGCCATCGCCAATGATCGTGGATTGTTCTCGGCCACCACCCATGTCTTTCGCCATCTCGGTATGCAGCTTTCCGATGCGCGTCTGATAGCCGGCTAGCATGCACCCCACGATGTTCATTACCGCAAGCTTGGTCGAATCGACGGTGGCTTTAGGAAGGTCTGCATACGTTGTACGGGCAACAAAGTTTGTCAGGTCTCGCGTCGTTCCCATTCTGGTCTCCTCTGTTTCTTGTTTTTAGTCGAGTGTTATTTTTGGACGGCGCGCAGACGCGACAGTTTCTCGGTTGCATCGCGCAATCGCGCTACGCGAATTGTTACCATGCGCCGCTGCACTGCGTCAGTACTGGCCAGCCGTCCTTCGAAGTCGGCTCGGCTCAATCGAAATACTTTGGTGTCGGTCACAGGAAACACATCGGCGGAACGTACGTCGCCGTCAAGCAACGCCATCTTGCCCAGCACATCACCGTTGTCATTACCTTGTGGCCGTTATTCGTGTGCTTGCGCGTCCCGACCTTTCTCTCAGGCGCCAAAACGCGGCGTAGGCGTCTTGGCCCTCGTGAAAGATCTCCGTCCCCGCCACGAATTCAATGCGGTTCTGCGTACTAAACTCACACCCAATCGACATAGGCACGCTCCCAGAAAACGCCAAGCCTAGGGGCCAAGTGCGGCCCGGACAAGTCAACGAAACAAGCCCATTCCCAGAAAATCGTTGTTGGATACTGGGTAAGCGGTCGACAGGCCAGACCGAGCGCCCGTCGCCAGTTTCTCAGACTAAGCCGCCACGCGCCCAACACTTGTTAGTAAGCCAAGCGCATTGCGCACCAACCGGTGCCCGCCATCCTCGCGCATCGACAAGA
>JAPKDI010000270.1 GCA_026421105.1 Alphaproteobacteria bacterium
ACGCAACGCGTGCACGAAGACGGCAGCGGTATTACTGTCGTCGCGACCAAGGACTGAACCATGACGATCGAACGCGCCTTTGTGCGAATCAAAGAAGGCCAGGTGCACTACCGACGCACCATGGAGAAAACCGACGGCAGACCGTTGGTGACGCTGCACATGTCGCCGGTGGCGAGTAGCTTTTTGGTAACGCTGTTGGAAACACTGGACGATGGATCGCGGCGCTTGATAGCGCCTGATACCCTAGGCAACGGCGACTCGTGCCCGCTGTTCAATACGAACGCGGAAATTCCTGATTTTGCCGAAGCCTTGAGCCGCGCCCTTGACGCATTGGGGGTTGATGAGATCGACCTCTATGGTGTGCGCACGGGCTCGATGATCGCGACCGAGTTGGCGTTGTTGCAACCCGACCGGGTCAAGCGGTTGATCCTCGACGAACTGACCGTCCCGGGCCCGGCGCGCAGCACCGGCCAGATCGGCGTGCCGTGTCCGCCGCCCGACGCCATTGGCAGTCAACTCGATTGGGCGTTTCACGTGATGAAGGACCATTGGGCGTTCTATCCCTGGTGGTCTCGCGATGCAGAACATCGCAATCCGTGGAACATGCCCGACGCCATGGAATTGCATGATCAAACCGTGGCCGTCCTCAAAGCTGTGCGCACGTTTGGCAATGCCTATAACGCTGCGATGCGCTGGGACCGCGATGTCCGTTTGCCCCACCTCAAGGTCAAGACGATGGTGCTGCAAGAGCCCACGGGCGCGATTTATCCAGACATGCGCCCGACCGCCGCCGTCATTCCAAATTGCGTCTTTCGCGATTTGCCACCCGGCGACACGACCCAGCCGGCCAAGGCCCGCACCATTGCGGCCTGGTTGAACGAGGGCTGAGTCATTTCCGCTGGAACAAAGCTAACTCCCTCAGTTTTCCGCACTTTTCTGTTTTCCATCGCCTGCCCGAACGTCCTGCGTGACGGGCCTTCGGCCCTTCTCAAGCAGTGCATCAAGATGGCAGGTGCTCCCTGACTTGGACGGGGTCGGCAGTGCTTCAGGGGCGGGAATGAGAACGTGATGCGACCAACTTGGATGACGGCTCTAGACGAGGCGCTCGAAGTGAATGGCGGTGAGCATGGCGTCGTTGGTCAGGGTGAGGTCGGGCCAACCCTTGACGTGGGAGTCGCGAAAGGCTTGGGCGCTGGGTTCGGCTTCGGCGCGCCATAGCTTTTCGGGGATCGCGTCGAAGCGGCAGGTATAAACGTCGGTGATGCGGATGCGTGCGTGTACGTGGCCGGTGTTGTCGAAGAGATCCGCACGGTCGCCGATGTCGAACCGGGCATCGTCAACCACGTTTCGCGGAATGCCCCAACTGGATGTCGGGCGGGCAGTGGCGGTTTTGGTGCCGTCGAGAACCTGGGCGATAAGGTGCGCGACGATCGCGTCATCGTCGGCCCAGAAACAAAAGCGTTTGACCGTGCTCACGACGGAACTGTCATCGCCCTCAGGTTTGGAGCGCTGACTTCTTCCTACTCAAAACCCAGATTGCCTGGGTTAAACATGCCGTGGGCGTCGAGCATGGTTTTGAGATCGGCGACTAGGAGCCCGGTCTCGGGGGCGAGCGAGTCTTGGTATCGATAGAACTTGGCGAGTTGCACGTTGACCGCGCCAAGGTCGAAGAAGAGATCACGGAGTTCGTAGCGTAGTCGTTGGGCGAAGGCGCGCGCTTTGGGGTCGGGCTTATTATCTTTAACTTTCTTGGCGGTCGACGCATCGAGGTGGCGTAGATGGAGTTCGCTGACTTCGTCGAACCAATAAAATGACGGCTCACACAGGAAGAATTGGTTGGTGAAGGTTGTCATGTAGGATTCGACCATGCCGTGGCTGTCCATCTCGGCACGGTGTGACTCGAAGAAGTTTTGCACGGCAGTTGTTGTCTTTAGCGCAGCCGAAAGCGGAACCATGGCATTGGTCGGCACCCAGCGCTGTCCCTCTTCGCCCAAGAAGCCACGCACGAAGAAGCGGTTGGCGGCCATCGCCATGGGCAACAGATTCGGAATCTCGCGACCGTACTTGAGGCAGATGTCGCGCGCGACCTCCATCGCTGCCTCGGCCGCCGCATCGTTGATGCCGTCGAGCGTGAGATGCATCGACCACTTCACGCCCTCCATAAAGTTGCGGCCGGTTGCAGCCATCTGGATGGTATTTTTTAGCCCGCCCTTCCCTTTGGCGACCTTGGCCAGGGTGGAAATTGCTTCGGAAAAGCCGAGCTTGGCGAAGCCGGCGCTCTTGAAAGGATCGAGCCCGAGCACCCCCTTGTCGCCGACGACGCCGGAGTGCGCGAGGTCAACCATGGCCGCGGCTTTGTCTTCGTAGAAGTCGAACGCGAAGGAGCCATAGGCGATGCCTACAGGTTTCTTCACGAGGCGCATCACCGCGCAAGTTTTGATGCCGAACGATCCGGTATCGCCCATGAAAATCCCGGCGAGGTCGGGGCCATACCAACGGTAGAACGGGTTGGCGTCCGGGCCGCGACCCCAAGAGCCGGTGCGCACGACGGTGCCATCGGCGCGCACAACTTCAATGGCGAGAATATCGGCCATGCCTTGCGGGACATTTTGTGAGAGCGCGCCGCCGACGGTGGAATAGACGCCCGAGTACGGTGCCGCAAACGCGACGCCGAGGCCTTTTTCCGCCACCGCCTCGAACACCGC
>JAPKDI010000271.1 GCA_026421105.1 Alphaproteobacteria bacterium
TAGCCGTAGCCCGCGACCGTTTCCGGGGTCGCTAGTTTTGGCTTTAGAATTCTACGCTCTAGTTCAGTTTCAGCGACGGCCATTAGTGCCTCCGTTTTTATGTGGTTCGATTATGCAAGCCCTTGCCCAACGGGACAACAATTCTTGAACCATACAGATTTTACATAAGGCGGCCTGGGATCCTTGGCCCAGCGGGTTTCGAGGGGCCAGGCGCCTAGATACCCTTCGCGGCGATTATTGGCGTTTAGGGTCGGGTCCCGACATGGAGAAAAGTCAGGGAATCTAGGTATTCGTTGCGCTTCTGAATCAAGTGACGCCGTCGGCGCTTGAATAGTATGCGATGCCCATTTTATCGCGTCGCCTGCCGTTTCATGGATCGCGCTCGCTACAAATTTTTGGCTCTACCTAAGCAACTTGAACGACTTCAACGTTACATACGGCAGCCTAGGCGGTGTGGTGCTGAAGCTGGCCTATTTTCACGCCAGTGCGGTCTTGTTCATTTTCGGCGCCTAGGTGAAGACCGCAGTCATCGCGCGGCGGGCAGAACTTGCCTAGGCCCAACATTACCGGTTCACCGCTGTCATGGTATGTTGACCACGCCCACTCGGAGATTGTCATGCCTCATCCCGGTCCCCACGCGATGCTACCGACCACTGATCACGACGAAGCCGCGCGGATGGCATTTGTTTTTAGCTTCAAAGAGCATGTCACCCAGGACATTGCACCCGGCGCCAAGCCTATTTTTGAACACCGGGTTGAGCCAGCGATTGAACGCGAGTTGGGTCGGGCGCCCAAGAACCGCCATGAAGTCCACCGCGCGATCAAGCACGACCCCTATTGGCAAATGTCAGGCTCCCTCTCGCGGCTCTACCAAGAACTCAAGCAAGAGGTCGGCGAGGCCATCGCTTACCGCCGCCACGAAGAGCTGAGCGATCGCGCCCGAACCATCCGCGCCAAAGCCAAACACACCACGCTGCGACTTGACCCGTCGCTCCCAATTCCTCGATACCAATCCGCGGTCGACATCCATTTGATGCCCGGCAGCTACTACACGGAGCGGGCCGACGACGATGTCACCGCCGGCGCGATCTACGATCCAGGGGTCTACATGTTCACGATGGGAAGCATGGGTCCCTATAACGAAGACATGGGTCTTAGCGTTATTAAGTGGATCAAGCAGCATCGGCCGGACTTCAAACCGAAGCGCATCCTCGATATGGGCTGTGCCGTGGGCCACTGCACCCTGCCCTACACGGCCGCTTTTCTAGATGCCGAAATTCACGCCATTGATGTTGGCGCGCCGGTCCTGCGGTATGCCCAGGCACGGGCGGAGAGCCTTGGCCACGCGATACATTTCTCGCAGCAAAATGCCGAAGCGACGGACTTTCCCGATGCGTCGTTCGACTTGATCGTGTCGCATATCTTACTGCACGAAACCTCGCACAAGGCTCTCTACACGATTATGCGCGAGTGCCACAGGCTGTTGAGCCCTGGAGGCATGGTGCTGCACGGCGACGTGCCCTTCTTCAACCAAAAGACCGATCCGTTCACCGCGTTCACGCGCGATTGGAGCACTCACTACAATAGTGAGCCGTTCTGGGGCACGCTGCATGACATGGATCTGCACGAGCCGGCGGAACAGGCAGGATTCGCAACAGATAACGTTATCCTTGACAACTCCGCGGCGTCCGCAGTGCCCTGGATGGTATACGGCGCCACCAGGTAGGCATTTTTTCCGTAGACGTTTCAGCGCCCCTTCGTTCCTACAAATGAACAAATGGAGATTGGTATGGCCGGTCGACTACAAGACAAAGTTGCGCTAATCACCGGCGCCGGCTCGGTCGCCGAAGGCTGGGGTAATGGAAAAGCGACTGCGGTGTTGTTCGCCCGAGAGGGTGCGAAAATCTTCGGGGCCGACGTCAACCAAAAAGCCGCTGAGGAAACTCGCCGAATCGTCGAGGAAGAAGGCGGAACGTGCGTTGCCCATACTGCGGATGTGACGGACTCAACAGCCGTTCGGAAGATGATCGAAGCGTGTGTCGCGGCCTACGGGCGGATCGACATTTTGCACAACAATGTTGGCGGTTCGGTGCCTGGTGGCCCGGTCGAAATGGCCGAAGAAGATTGGGATGCCAACATCGACCTCAACCTCAAGAGCGTGTTTCTGACCTGCAAGAGCGCCCTTCCGATCATGGAGGCGCAAGGTGGCGGTGCCATCGTAAACGTCGCCTCAATTGCGGGCATGACCTATTACGGCAGCGATCTGATTGCCTACCGCGCCTCAAAGGCGGGCTTGGTTCAATTCACCCGTGGAGTCGCGATGCAGTACGTCCAACGCGGTATCCGCGCCAACACCGTAATCCCGGGGCTGATGTACACGCCGTTAGTTGCCCACCGCGTGGCAGGCCAGTATCACGGCGGAGATTTGGAAAAGACCGTTGCGCGGCGCAACGACATGTGCCCGATGGGACACATGGGCGACGCCTGGGATGTAGCCTATGCGGCGCTCTACCTTGCTTCCGACGAGGCGAAATACGTCACCGCGACTGAAATTCTGGTGGACGGCGGGTTTACTGCGCGGAGCGCAACCTAGCGCAGCGTGTTTTCGCCACTCATCCAGATTGAAATGTGGCGCAGCTTGGCGCCCTCAAATTCGAAGAAGTTGATGTTGTCCATGGCAATCTTGCTACCGTCCTTACT
>JAPKDI010000272.1 GCA_026421105.1 Alphaproteobacteria bacterium
CTGACGGATCAAACCAGTCGTCAAGGGATGCGACTAGTGACATGCTGGGTATCGCCTTCAATGCGTCAGACATTTTGTCTTTCCACCGGGCGTCGTTGACCACGCTCTGATTTATTCCATAGATCATTACCTGCCGATTCACCCTGGCGTCAACCGGCCAACCGCCACCCGGGCTTGCTGAATCTTGACGCTTGACACTTTCAACAAAAATATAGGTTTGGGTATCCACATTCGTCTCCTTCCATCCCTCTTTTTGGGCATAGGCGCGCACGATCACACCCGGGGTTTTGGGGCGTTTTATGATGCTGTCCGGGTCGATGGCCACCGCAAGCGGACTTGTGCCACTAATTGTATTTTCTGAATAACGCGGATCACTTCCGTCGAGGGTATAGATGATTGTCGCTCCAGATGTTTCAGTAGTGATTACTTCATCAAATGGCGCATCAAAAAATCCACGACCATGCTTGAACTTGGTGTCTTTAACCTTGGCGGCAGAGACCGTGATACTGAACAGCGCAGTTGCGGTTGTTGCGAGGAGAATATATTTCATTTTTCAGGATCTTCCATTGGCGAATGCTTCAGCGCAGGATGATCAGTCACGCGGAGCGGCTTGGCTTCACGGTGGGATTGTTCCCCCAACTCCGAGAGGATGAAACTTATCCGAACATCCTCGTGCGTGACCGGCATCGGCGCACCCTCCCGCAAACAGTCGCTGAAGGCCACCAGCTCCTGCCGGTACGCCTCACGGTAGCGGGTCGGGAACGAGTGCTCAATCGTCGGCCGCAGCAGCCCATCGCCGCTCGACAGCACCGTGGAGACCGGCGACCGGTTCTCGGCCTGCAGCATTCCCTTGCTGCCAAAAGCCTCGATCCGCTGGTCGTACCCGTAGGATGCAAACCGGTTCACGTCGATGCTGGCAATCATCCCATTGTCGTACCTGAGCGCGACAAGAACATTGTCCAGGTCGCCCAGCGCGCCGATTCCCTCCACAAAACTACTGCCGACCGAGTAGATTTCCACCGGATCCACGCCGGTGATGAAGCGCAGCATGTCGAAGTCGTGAACGATGCAATCGTGAAAGATGCCATGCGACGTGCTGATGTAATCCATGGTCGGCATCGGCGAGTCGCGGGAGGTGACGCGCAGCATCTGCAGCACGCCGACCTCTCCCTCCTTCACTCCGCGTGCCAGGCTGGAGAAGGACGGGTCGAACCGGCGGTTGAAGCCGACGAACAGCGGCAACCCACTGCGCTTGGCCAAGCCGAAGCAGGTGTCGATTTCCTCGAGGCTGCTGCCAAGCGGTTTCTCGGTGAAGACCGGCTTGCCGGCCTCGAGCGCGGCCTGGATTTGCGCGTAATGCTCATGCGTCGGTGACGCGACGATCACCGCGTCAACGTCCGCTTGGCCAAGCGGCCCATCGGCGTCGGTCGAGTAGTCGCACTCCAACTCCTTGGCCAAACGCCTGGCCAAGGGTTCGTCCACATCGACGACGCAGCGGAGGTTGATCCCCGGTATCGACTGGATGCTCTGGATATGAAACCGCCCGGCCCGGCCAAGGCCAAGCAGCGCCACGTTCAACTTTTCGGATGAATCCATAAGAGAAAGTTATCCTTTTTTGGCCTAAGATTCCACGCGCGTTTTGACGCCGAATATTGGCGTAATGCAGATCAATAATAGTAGGTTGTGCTTCCTCCGTGGGCGCCATACGCCCGTTTCCTGACCTGATGGCGGTTATGGATCACCAGGCTGCCATCGGCCATGCCGACAGGTTGATCCGGAGCAAGCGAAAACGAGAAGAAGGGCCTGCCATTGGCTCCCGCGTTAAATGCGCCCATGTGTCCGACATCCCAAACAACGCTTCCAGCACTGTCACTGATGCGGTGGGTGATGAAGGCCCGGTCACTATCACACTCGGAATCGTTTTTGGGCCACGCTCTCTCCCCGTTGAAATATTTTGGCATGTGAAAATTAGCCAGCCACATATAGGTCACGTAAACATGAGCTGCGGGCCTTGGTGATTTGAGATCCATACCGGTGTCCCAGCCCCCATATCCCCCGGGCTCCCCGCCGGCCGGATGGGCATAGGTTGGCCACTTGTCACCAAACGACTTGGACGTGATGGGGCAGATTAAAACCCAGCGGTTGGGCACATAAGAACCGCGCATGACATCGACAACACTGGCCTTGTTGCCGTTCCAACGATGATAATCCGGGCTGATCTGGCTGGCGCGTTTGGGGAACCTCCCGCCGTTGTCGGCGCTGTACATCACTTGCGAAAGATATTGTTGCTTGATGTTGTTGATGCAGACAGTCCGTTTGCCGGAATATTGCGCCTTGGCCAGGGCGGGCAGCAGCAGGGCAGCCAGAATGGCGATGATCGCAATCACCACCAGCAGTTCAATCAGTGTAAACGCACGGTTTGGTTCCGTTTTCATTTTGTACCCTCTACTTCAACACGCTGGAGTGGTCGATAATCCACTGGAAATCGGTTCGCGGCTTGGCGGGAACGATGCCGCCGACGGCTCCCTGCACCGGCGGGCGGACCGTGCCGTGCTCGCCGGTGACCTTCCAGCGATGCGTCGCCGCGTGGCCGTCCGCGTAGGAGAGGGCTGTCGCGCCGTCGTGGTAGGACGCCGGCAGGTTGCCCCACTTGTATTCGTGAAAGCGGTTCATGTAGTAGCCGTCGTTGATGGTGTC
>JAPKDI010000273.1 GCA_026421105.1 Alphaproteobacteria bacterium
CCCATCACCTGGAGCCCGCCATGACCGCGTCTGCCGCTTCTGACCGCAGCCCCGCCAACGCGTTCGCGGAAATTGTTGGCGTCGAGCGCGTCATCACCGACGAGGCCGAGCGGCGGTATTACTCCAACGACATCTTTTTTTGGGACGATGCCGCGGTGGCGGTCGTCGTGGTCCAGCCGCGCACACGAGATGACGTCGCGGCAATTGTGCGCGTCGCGCGTGGTATGGGGATGGCGATTTCGACGCGCGGCGGTGGAATGTCTTACACCAAGGGCTATGTCCCGGTGCGCGCGGACACGGTGTTGATTGATCTGCGCGGTCTCGACGAAATCTTTGAGATCAACTCGGTCGACAACACCGCGACGGTGGGTGCCGGCTGCACGTGGATCAAGCTCGCCGACGCGGTAAAGGAAAAGGGCCTGTCGATTGCGTTTTCGGCACCGTTCTCCGGTCTCTACTCCACGGTCGGGGGCGCGTTGTCGCAGAACGTCCCACAAGGCATGGACGATGTGCTGGCTCTCGAGGTGGTGCGCGCGGATGGCACGGTTGTGCAAACCGGTTCGGGCGGGCGCACCAACGACAGCAATCCGTTTTTTCGGAACTACGGCCCTGATCTCACCGGGATTTTTCTCGGCGATGGCGGCGCGTTTGGCGTCAAGACGGCCGCGACGATCCGGCTGACCCGCAAGCCCGACGGCGTCGCCTATGGCTCGTTCGCGTTCGAGACTTACCCCGACATGGCTGCGACGATGGTGGCGATAGCGGGCACCGGTTTGGTGGCGGGCAAAGGTGTCGTGGGACTTGATCCGTTTAAGAGCCAGAACGTCGCGAAGGTCGGGTTCAAGCAGGCGATCAAGACGCTAGGGGAAGTCGCTAAAGCCAAAGGCGGGTTGCGCGAGACCATCAAGATGGCTGCGTCAGGGCGCAATTTCATGGAAGGCGTGAAGTGGTCGCTCCATTTCACGATGAGTGGGGTCAACGACGAGGCCGCTGAGGCGACGTTGGAACGGGTGCGCGCAGCGTGCCTGGAGCGCGGGCGCGAGATCCCCAATATCCTGCCCATGGCGATGTCGGTCAGCGGATTTTCGGTGCGCGGCTTCCTCGGCGGTGACGGCCAGCGTTGGGTACCAACGAATTCAATGTTCCCGCTTTCGAAGGCTGTGGAGGTGGCGGAAGCGATCCCGGCCTATTTCGACTCGCACCGAGCCGGGATGGATCGTCACGGGATGTACGAATCCTACATGACGAACTTCAACGAGAAGTTCTTCATGTGCGAGCCGTCATTCTATTGGCAGGACGAGGTGAGCGAATTGCATCTGCGGCATCTCGACAAAGAAACCGCCGACAAATTCCGGGACAAACCTGCAAACCCAGAAGCCCGCGCCTTCGCACAAGAACTGCGTGCTGGACTGCGTGACCGGATGTTCGATTTGGGCGCGGTCCACGTGCAACTGGCGAAGTTTTACCGGTTCGAGGAATCGCTGCAGCCCGAGACCTGGCGGTTGATCCGCGAGTTGAAGACTTTGTTCGATCCCGAGGGCATCTTAAACCCTGGCAACCTCGGTCTCGATTGACGGGTGCGCCGCTAGGCCGGTGAAAACTGGATCAGGCTGACCGGAATTCCATCGGGATCGAGAAAGATCGTCTCGATGTAGGTGCCGCGCGGGCTGGTGAAATCAACCGGTTCACAGATGAACGACATCCCTGCTTCTTTAAGCTCGGCGAACAGTGCGTGATTCTCGTTGGTTGAGAAAACCATGGCCGGTTGGCCACGGTGAATACGGGCGGCAGGCGCTGGAAGCTCTGGCCTCGTGCCGCGGACCACTTCCATCAAACCAACCACACCAACCGTGCTGTCCTCGGCGGTGAGGTAAGTCGCGCGAAATTCGCAATCGCCGAGGCCGAGTGCGTTGCCGATCTCTGGACCGCCGAACGTTCGCTCGTCGATCACCGTCATGCCGAGGATGTCGCGGTAGATCGCCAACGACCGCGCGGTGTCCCGCACGAAGAGCGACACGCGCATGACCGGTGACGTGCGGTTCGTGCCGGTCGGCATCTCGCCCAGGGTGCGGTTGGCCGCGTCGGCAACCTCTTTACCGGGCGGCGGCGTGTAGCGCAAAACATCAACCGCCACGCCGTCAGGATCGAACACGATCATCTCGTTGAAATGGCCGCCTTCGCCGTCCGCGAGTTCGTGCGGTTCTAACAAGAAGGTGAATCCCGCCGCCTTCAGGTCGCGGTGTATGTCGGCAATGAACGGGCTATCGAAAACCAAGACGGGTTGGCCGGCATTGAGCGATGCAGTCGGTGGGCGTGGGAGTTCTGGCGGGCGCGGATCAAATACTTCGAACAAACCAATACGGGCGCGGACGCTGTCCTCAGCGGTGAGGTACGTCACTCGAATTTTACAATCGTCGAGGCCCACCATACTGGCAATGACCGGCCCCTCGAGATCGCGGGTCTCGACCACGTCCATCCGTAAGATGTCGCGATAAAACACCAGCGAGCGGTCAGTATCGCGAACAAAAATCGAGGCGCGTTCGAGCGGTCCTGTTCTGTTCATGCGAAATCTCCCTTGTTCGCTTGGGGCGCGACTGGTGAGCGTGGACGCGACGCGGGTGGGGCGTGCCCCGCTGACTCTCGCTATGATGACGGAAATTCCTGGGGAGGACACCATGGGCGACACCACGATCCGAA
>JAPKDI010000274.1 GCA_026421105.1 Alphaproteobacteria bacterium
ATGACGTAGCTAGCCGAACTGTTCTTGGCAAGACCTAAAGGGGGGACGTATAAGCAGGGGATGACGCTTAGCCCGCGCGCTACGCTGCGAACCTATTGTCTGATGGCCCTGATGGCCCTGATGGCCCTGACCGGCTGTGGCGTGGTCTTTTCGGTTGAGACGCCGAACCAAGTGGATTTCAGCGCACTTGAATTGGCCGATGCGTCAAATCAGTTCCTCGTTTGCCCGGCTGAGTTCTGTCAGCGAGCGGAGCCGCACCTGGCTAGTCCAATTTTCGAGGCGAGCGCCAACGACCTGCGGCTGGCCTGGGACTCTGTGGTCGCAGCAGCCCCCCGCACGCGCCGAGAAAGAGTTTTCGCCGAGGGGAATCAGGTCGTGGATATCCAGCGCTCAGCCGTTTTTCGGTTCCCGGACATCATCACCGCACAATTCATCGTCCTGGACGACAATAGGGTGACCCTGGCCATCTACAGCCGATCAGTTTACGGGCAGTCGGACTTTGATTTGAACGAGAGGCGGATCACGGGTTGGATTGGGGCACTCGCCGCTGAACTCGAAGAGCGGGCCTCGCGTTGAGAATTCTTTTTGTGACTTCAAACAGGGTAGGGGATGCGATTCTGTCGACCGGTTTGTTAGATCATTTGCTGGAGCAGTATCCAACTGCAACGGCCACCGTCGCCTGCGGGCCTTCAGCGGTGTCCTTATTCCGTCCGTGCAATAGGGTCGATAAGATCGTAGCTCTGCAGAAAATGCGCTACGCCGGCCATTGGGTGCGGCTGTGGACTCAGTCAGTCGGTACTTTCTGGAATATTGTTGTCGATTTGCGGGCCTCTGCACTGTCGTGGGTGATCCCGCATGCCCGGCATTTCATCTTCAAATCGACCAACGAGCCCGTTCATCGCGTGGTCTCCCTTGGCCAGGTCCTTGGGCTGAGTGAGCCTCCAGCGCCGAGAGTCTGGTTGGACGAGGCCGACGCGGTTCGGGCGAGACAACTCATTCCCGATGGCCCGGTCCTGGCACTTGGGCCCACTGCCAACTGGGGTGGGAAGCAGTGGCCTGCCTCGTCTTTTCTAGAGTTAGCAAAAAGGCTAACGCAGCCCGGCGCAGCTTTGGCTGGCGCACGGGTAGCCGTATTCGGCGCGGACGGGGAACGCGGTATGGCAGAGCCGCTCCTGGCCGGGTTGCCAACTGACCAATCCATCGACCTCATCGGTCGAACCGACTTGCCGCTTGCCGCGGCATGCCTCGATCGCTGTCGCCTATTTGTTGGGAATGACTCGGGCCTGATGCATTTGGCCGCGGCAGCGGGGGTGCCGACCTTGGGTCTTTTTGGCCCCAGTCCAGAGCAGTATTATAGACCGTGGGGGGCCCATACCGGCTTCGTTAGAACACCGGAATCGTTTGAGAAAATTGTGAATGCGAAAGACTACGACTATCGAAGCCAGAAGAGCCGAATGACTTCATTGGCTGTCGAGCCTGTTGTGGCTGCAACAGAGGACCTCATATCGCGCATCGAGTTGCCGGCGTGAGCCCTCGTTTGTCAGTACTCGTCGTGGCTCGCAACGAAGAGGATCGCCTTGCCGACTGTCTCGGTAGATTAGGTTTCGCAGATGAGCGGGTTGTCGTACTCGATCGGTGTACCGACGGATCTGTGGCGATTGCCAGTCAGTTTGCCGATACCGTCCTTGAGGGAACCTGGCCGATTGAAGGCGATCGCCGCAACGCTGGCCTCGACGCGTGTACAGGCGATTGGATCCTCGAAATTGATGCCGACGAGTCGGTTTCCGAGGAGCTTGGCCTAGAAATCAAAGAAGAAATCGCGAAGACAGATTCTGGGTATTTTTTGATTCCGTTCCTCAACTACATTGGCGAGCGCTGTGTCCGTTACGGATGGGGCGCATCATGGGGCGTGTCTGCCGCACCACGCCTATCGTACAAAGGCGCGAAACGGTGGGGCCGCCAACGCATCCATCCTGCGCTTGAACTCCACGGACCAAAACGGTGGCTATCCAAGCCAATCAAGCACGAGGTAGATCGCGACATCTCTGACATGATTCGCCGCCTCGACAGCTACACCGCGGCACGCGCCGCGGACCTACGTGAGAGTGGCAAGATTGGCTCATTGCCCAACAACGTACGGCGGTTCTTCTCGCGTTTTCTAAAATGCTATATCAGCCGTAAAGGGTACAAGGAGGGCGGTTACGGGTTTTTGATTGCACTCTTCGCGGGGCTTTACCCGCTGGTGTCCCATTTAAAGGCCCGTCTGGAGTCGGACTAGCGCGTGATGTCACTCATGCAAGTCATGGCCGGCGCCTCGGTCGGCGGAGCGGAGGCCTTCTTCGAGAGGCTGGCGATCGCCCTCAACTCTCGATCCGTCGAACAAACGGTTGTCGTACGAAACAACGAAAGCCGTGTTCATCGCCTCCGCCAGGCTGGCATCGAACCCATGACTCTTCGCTTCGGCGGCTTTTTGGATTTCTCGACGCGGTCCAAGTTGAAGCGTCTCATTGATCGAACCCAACCACAAATAGTGCTTGCTTGGATGAACCGGGCAACCGCTATGTGTCCGACACCCTCAGCGGCACGTAGGTTCGTTCTGGTGGCGCGGCTCGGCGGTTATTACAACCTCAAATACTATCAACACTGCGACCACCTCATTGCCAACACCCACGGCATTCGGAGCTACTTGCTCGG
>JAPKDI010000275.1 GCA_026421105.1 Alphaproteobacteria bacterium
ACCTCGCGACGGATCGGCTCGGCTTGGGAAATTCGGGCCACAACTTCGCCGGCAAAGTCTTCCGGCAATTCACCAAGAACACGTGCGGCGACGTCAGGCGGCAGTTTTCGCATAACGACGGCGGCGGCCTGCGGGTGTTCGTTGACGAGGTAGCCAGCCAGGACCTGCGGCGAAACGCGCGCGAGTTTGTCCCAAATAGTGAGAGGCACTTCCGCCAACGCCGCGGGCGCAATGCGGGAGCGTGGTGCCGCGGATTGGATTGTGGGGGCGGCTTGCACGGAAAAGTGGGTGAACAAACCTTCAACCACGGCAGCTTTGATGGTGCCGATGCCCGACATCGCTTGGGTCAGAATGCCCAACTCGTCTTCGGTGAGCTGCGGCAGGATTTGAGCGCTGCATTGCTCTCCCATCGTTAGCATGAGGACAGCCGCTTTTTGAGGGCCTGAAAGGATAGGCGCAGGGGTAGGGGTTATGGTTTGGGCCATGGGTTATTCCTCATAGATCCAGGATCGGAGAACCGCGATCGCTTGGTCAGGATGTTTGTCGATGATTTCGCCAATCTTGCGGACGGAAGAGGCTTTGATCTGGCCATCGACCGCGCCAAGACTAATCATCGGATCTTCTTCCTCTACTTCTTCTCCTGCTTGTAGGGCGGGTTCCTCAGCGCCAGGTCCTTCTAGGGCGCCGCCATCCGCGCCCGGCAAGACTGGTTCGAGCGGGGGCTGCATCGCGGCAATGGACCTAGCCATAAAGGGCCGCAACACTAGCAGGATCACTAACAACGCAATGATCATGAAGAGTAGGATCTCGCCGATTTTGAAGTAATCTGATTTGGACAGCCCGAGAAAACTGCTGTCCTCCTCGAAGAACGGCGCATCAACGTCGGCAAACCGCATGTTGACGACCTCAACTTGGTCGCCGCGCGATTCATCATATCCTACGGCGTTGCGAACCAATGCTTCCAGTTGCTGTAGCTCTTCTTCGTTGCGCGGCGCGTAATTCAAAGTGCCGTCTTCGTCGACGCTACGGTTACCATCAACCAGAACGGCAACGGTTAGGCGTTCAACCGCGCCATGTTCTCGTACCCTCGTCGTAATACTCTTAGATATCTCGAAGTTGGTGGTTTCCTCGGTTCGGGAATTTTGCGAGGTGCTAGACGCGCCAGATGTGTCTTGGCCTGCCTCAGCTTGGGGCAGGTTATTGGCCACCGTAACCGGCGCGTCGTCGCGGTCCACGTTCGATGAGTTTTCGTCAACTGTTTGCGTGGATCGCACGACCTGGCCATCTGGGTCGAAAACTTCTTCGTTCTCGGTGATTCGGTCGTAGTTAAGGTCGACTGATACCTCTGCCCGGACCATGCCACGACCGACGGTACGCTCCAAAAGCCGTTCAATGCTGTTGCGCAACCGCCCCTCGGCGGCAAGTCGAATCTCCGAGACTGTATCGTCGCCGGCGGTGCCGTCGGGGTTATCGTCTTGGGCTCTTGCCAACAGGTTGCCAGCATCGTCAACCAAGGAAATCCTGTTGATTGATAGGCCGTCGGTGGCTGATGCTACCAAATGTTGAATGGCGCGCACTTGGTTCGGCTCAACTAGGCGCCCACCGCGGGTTCTGATCACCACGGAAGCGCTGGGCTTACGGGTTTCCCGCGTGAACAATTCGCGCCGGGGTAAAACAAGGTGGACGCGGGCGGCATCGATGTTGTCGAACGACCGAATCGTACGCGCCAGCTCGCCCTCCAGCGCGCGAATGAGGTTTACGTTCTGAACGAAGTTCGTCGTGCCGAGCGTTTCGCTGCGGTCAAAAATCTCGTAACCCACCGACCCACCGGCCGGCAAGCCCTCTTGGGCGACCTGGACGCGGATGCGTTCGACATCGTTTGCCGGGACGAAAAGCTGGCTACCGTTCCCGCGTACTTCGTAGGGGATGTTGGCTTGTTCGAGCTGCGCGACGATCGCGCTCGAGTCGGAGATTTCGAGATTGCTATAGAGCAATCCCATCTGCGGCGTGGTGACGCGGCCGACCAGGAAAACAAAAAACCCGATCATGACCGCGCCAACCAGGCCCATCATTATGAGCCTGGTTGCACCGAGGCGTTGGGCAATCTGGAGAAATGGGTTCACAGCGGCACCGTTCTCTAATGGGCGCCGAGAGTGGCGCCCTTCGATAACCGCAGATTACGTCGATGAAGGTGAACAGAAAGTTAAGCCTCGGCAAGTTTTGCCGAGTGGTGGGCAGGATGGAGGTTAGTGCGAGAGTGCGGGCCGGTTCGCGCGGTACTGCTGCACACGCGTTGCCCGGAGACCGCGCAGCCCGTGCTCTTCAATCGCTCGTTGCCAAGAGAGAAATTCTTCGACAGAGAGCGAATATCGCTCGCAAGCATGTTCGAGCGAGATCGAGCCATTTTCGACGGCCGAGACTACCTGCGCCTTGCGCCGGATCACCCAGCGCTTGGTGTTGGGCGGCGGCAGCGAGTCGCGAACCTGCACTTGCGGGCTGGCGTGCCCGGGTGGTTTTTCTTGGTAGTAGGTTGTTTCGGTCATATTCAATTTTTGTCCCGCGGTGAAAATAGGGGAGGGCTTTTAAGAAATCCCTAATCCAGGTGATAAATTCGGCCGGCCGGTCGCTCGCCCGGGCTTGGTGTTCGCATTCTGCGAACTAACTACCGCTTGAGTCGGATCACTTCGTCGAG
>JAPKDI010000276.1 GCA_026421105.1 Alphaproteobacteria bacterium
GCGATTTCGTCAAAGGGGTTCATGGACATTTTGATATTTGCGGTTTCGACACCCGTGTTGTCCGATTTGACGCGGACCTTCACGTTGTAGTCGATCACCCGTTTGACGGGGACGAGCAGTTTCATAGAATTTCCCTGCGTTGCCGCATCGGTGGGTTCGATTGCGTTGCCGTTTTATTGCGCTGCAACATGCCCAAGTTGTTTGGGGGAGTCAACAAACTGGCATGTTGTGTTCAGCCGGTGAGATGACGAGCTCAGTCTCGGTTTTGCCCGGGTTTCCAGAGCACATCGGCGCATCCGCCATCGTTGAGATGGCGTCCGAGGACGAACAGGTGGTCGGACAGGCGGTTGATGTATTTGAGCGCACTCGGGTTCACGTCTTCCCGTGTGGCCAGCTCCGTCATCAGGCGTTCGCCGCGCCGCGTGACGGTGCGGGCCATGTGTAGATGCGCAGCTGCGGCCGTGCCGCCGGGCAGAATGAATGAAGTGAGCGGCGCAAGGTTTTCGTTGAGTGCGTCGATCTCCTGCTCAAGCCGGTCGACTTGTTCGGGAACAATCCGCAATGCGCCTTTGCTTTTTCGCTCGGCACGCGCATCGCCTTCAGGGGTGCACAGATCGGCGCCCAGATCGAACAGATCATTCTGGATTCGTGCGATCATATCGTCGGTGAGCTGATCGTCGGCAGTGTGCAAGCGGGCAAGGCCTAGCGCGGCATTGGCTTCATCCACCGTGCCATATGCTGCAACGCGCAGGTCGTGCTTGGCGACGCGATCACCCGAACCCAGCGAGGTCTCTCCGGCGTCACCGCCGCGGGTGTAGATGCGATTGAGTTCGACCATTCTGCGGCGCTCCTACTTTCCGCCGGTTGAGGCGACAAACACCAATAACAGGACTAGGGCGATAGCGAGTGCCTGAATCGCAACGCGCCAGCGCATCATCTTGTTGCCGTATTTGCGATTGAATTCGCCGCCACGGGCCATGGCGATGATCCCGAAGATCAGGACGGCGAGAACAGCGAACAGCACGAAAGCGAGGAGGACGGCGAGTATGTTCATGAGGGTGATTATATCGCCGGATGTGCTGGGTGACGAGAGGCGTTCCGGTGCCGCTGCGATTGGCCGCGCTGGCTGAGAAAATCGACAGCATAGAATCGCTTGCTTGACCGGAAATCCGGGGTTTTGTAAGTTCGCCGCGCTATGAGCGGTACACAGATCATTCTTATTGGCAGCCCGGCGCACGCCCGACTTACGGGACGGCGACCGGGAAGACGTGCTTGCACACTGCCAATTCGAATAGGAACCGTTCATAATGACTTTAGTAACTTTACCGCAAACTAATCCTTCCAGACCTTCGACGACCCGCGGGGCTCCTGTGTACTGCTATTCCGTGACGGGAATTGCTGATCCGGGACTGATGCCGCGAATCATGGAACTGTGGGCAAAACGTGGATTGATGCCAGAACGCTGGCACGGTGGCTGCACCGGGTTGGGAGAGCGTGAGATGTATATAGATATCGAGACGTCTGAACTCGATCAGGAGCGGGCGCAACAGGTTGCCGAGTCTATACGTTTCGTTTTTGGGGTCTCGCAAGTGCTTCTGTCCGAGAAGCGTTTTGCGGCGACGGCCTGAACCTGAGTCCTGCTGATGGCGCTTTACGACCATATCGTGTCCAGCAATACCCACAGCTTGGAGGGCAGCCGCCCCCTCCATATTGCAGGTGTGCAGGTGGGCTGGGTGTCCGACGACATCGCCGACCGGATGACACGCTGGCACGAGTATTTCGCGATCTCCAAAGACTCGGTTTCGTTTCGCGACAGCCTAAAAGACGTTGAGGCACGTTCAAAGGCGCTGGCCGAAGCCGGGGCGGCGATGGTTGTGCATCAGGCTCTGCCGCGAAGCCGCAAAGAGCTGTGTCCAGTGATGGAAAAGTTTGGCGACCCGAACCTGTTGCAGATCGACCGGGCTTGGCTGGAATTCTTTGGAGTGACCTCCTACGGCGTTCATGTGAACGGCTATGTTGAGACAGCTAATGGGCCCGAACTCTGGGTGGGTGTTCGCGCGAAAGATCGTCAAGCTTCACCCGGCAAGCTCGACAATATGGTGGCCGGCGGCCTGCCGGTCGGTCTGAGCCTAGCGGAAAATGTAATCAAGGAAGCTGCCGAAGAGGCTTCAGTTCCCGAAGCGCTTGCCAAGACGGCTAAGCCTGCTGGCGTTGTCACCTATATCTTGAGCACCGATCGTGGCCTGCGCCGTGATATGCTGTTCGTCTACGACCTGAAACTTCCCGACGACTTTGTGCCCGAGAACGCAGATGGAGAAGTCAGCGGTTTTGTGCGCTGGCCGGCGCGTCAGGCGTTGCGGGTGGTCGACGAAACCGACGAGTTTAAGTTCAACGTCAATCTGGTGCTCATCGACTTTGCAATCCGCCATGGCCTAATCACGCCAGACCGGCCTGACTATGCCAAGCTGGTACAAGGCCTGCGCGCCTGGAGTTAGTGCCGGATCAGATGCCGTCTGTCGCGGCCGCTTGTCGTGCGATCTGGCGGATCGACATAGCCCAAAGGTCTTCGGGGTCTGTCCCGGCTTCGCGCATGGCGCGCAGCGTAAATGCCTTGTCCCGCTTGGCCAGACGCGTGCCTTTGTTGTTCACCAGCAAAACCGTGTGGTGCCATTCCGGGACTTCGAGGC
>JAPKDI010000277.1 GCA_026421105.1 Alphaproteobacteria bacterium
CGACTGACATAAGGTGCGCGCCCGACCCATGACCCAGCCGCTCACACCCAACGTTCAACAACTCGCTGGCACCCGCCTGTTCATAGTTGGCCTCGTCGCCACAACATCGGTCGGCCCGATGGCGATGCAACTGTTCGTGCCCTCGCTGCCCTTCATGGCGCGGGATCTTGCGGCGCCGATCGATGTGGCGCAGCTCGCGCTCAGTCTCTCGATGGCGGCCATCGCCCTGGCCAATCTGGTTTACGGCCCCCTGTCTGATCGGTTTGGTCGGCGGCCGATCCTGCTTGTCGGCCTTGTGCTCTTTTTGATAGGAACGGCGATAGCCGCGATGGCCACCAGCATCGAGATGTTGGTTCTTGGACGGATCATCCAGGCCGGTGGCAGTGCGTCCGGTATGGTCATCAGTCGTGCCATGGTGCGCGACGTCTACGGCGCGGAAAAATCGGCGTCGATGATCGCCTACCTCACCGTGGCAATGCTGGCCGCACCCTACGTGGCGCTGATCGTTGGCGGTGCGCTGACCGACAACGTGGGTTGGCGCGCATCGCTATGGCTCGCCTTTGTGGTAGGCGCGATGGTCACTATCATAGCTTTCCGCATTCTGCGCGAAACGCACTATGAAGATCGTATGCCGCTTGCGCCGCTAACCCTCGCGCGGAACTACGCCGCGCTCTTTGGTTCTATTGAGTTCACCGGCTACGTTCTGCACACAGCTTTTGCGGCCGGAACGTTCTTCGCCTTCATGGCCGCGGGCCCGTATCTCATGGTGGATGTGCTTGGCCGACCGGCCTTGGAATTCAGCCTATGGTTCGCGCTGCTGACCTTCACCTTTATGGGCGCAAACTTTGCCGCAGGTCGGATCTCAGCGCGGGTCGGTCTAGATCGGATGGTCTTGCTAGGTAGCTTACTGTCACTCAGTGGCGGTGTGCTGTTCTTGATTATTCTCACACTATTTGGCCTGAGCCCGCTGACCCTCTTCTTACCCAACGCATTAGTCGGGGCAGGGCAGGGCATCTCGATGCCGAATGCTCAAGCCGGTGCGATCAATCTGAGTCCCAAAATGGCCGGTACCGCATCGGGCCTGCTAGCTTTTGCCACAATGGGGATGGGGGCCGCTTTCTCGCAGATCGTCGGAGAATTGGCCGACGGCACTGCTGTGCCTTTGGCCTGGACAGTCCTGATAGGGGTCATTTTGGCGGTTGTTTTTGGACAGATTCCGGTCCGCCGACGAGCAAGGCGACGCTAAATGGCCTCGGGCGTCGGACTATTTTCCGGATTTCCCTGCGCTCGAGCTGCCACCTAGCGTGCACGCCCGAATCGGTGTTCGCCCGATGCCCGAAGCCGGCCTGCCCATCATCGGCCCCCTTGCCAAAGCGCCCAGCGTGTATGTCGCTACGACTCATTCGGGTGTCACGTTGGGGCTTTATCTCGGCGACTTGATCACCCGCGAGATAGCCCTGGACGAGCCGCAAAAGGACCTTGATCCCTACCGCCCTAGGCGCTTTGGCCAATAGTAGAGACGCTCTGCTAAAGTCGGGAAAAGAACAGCGTTTAAGGAGACGACATATGGCGAATGCTGCGCAACTGCCTAACGAGCCGGTCCTGCTACACGAGACACTTGAGGACGGCATCGTCCGTGTCACATTGAACCGACCCAAAGCGGCGAACAGTCTCAACCATGAATTGGTGCATGAGCTTCATGCCGCGTTTGAGATTTATGCTGCAGACGACACGGTGCGGGTGGTCATATTGGCTGGTGCCGGCAAACACTTCTGCGCAGGCCACGATCTCAGCGAGTCGATCGTCGCGGCCAAAGACCCGGCCAGAAAACGCGAAGCCAACATCGCGGCGAGCGAGATGATCATGTCGATCAACCGTTGTCCCAAGCCGGTGATTGCGCGCATCCAGGGTGTGGCTACGGCAGCCGGTTGCCAACTCGCCGCCAGTTGCGATCTGGTGTACGCGTCCACCGCCGCCAAGTTCGCAACGCCCGGAGTCAACATCGGACTGTGGTGCCTTGCCCCGCAGGTGGCTGTCAGCCGCGCCATCGGACCAAAGCACGCCATGCAAATGTTGCTCACCGGTAAGATGATCGATGCCGAACAAGCCGTGCGCTTCGGGTTGGCTAACGAGGCGATTGATGCCGAAGTGCTCGATGACCGTATCCTCGAAATAGCCCGTGAGATCGCGGGAAAATCGAGCCACGCTGTGGCAATGGGTAAAGAGAGTTTCTATCGGCAACTCGAAATGGATGTGCCCGAGGCTTACGCGATGGTCGATGAATTGATTTACCGGGCGATCCAAACGGAGGATGCCCAAGAGGGCATCTCTGCGTTCTTGGAAAAGCGCGACCCCAAGTGGAAAGGACGATAGGCATGGCCGAACCCGCAATCGAGTCTACGTTTCGCCGACCGGCAGAATCGCATTACCTCGACAATGCCAGAGGTTTTCGCCAGCACTATCTCGATTGGCCTGGCACTAACCCGCCGGTCGTCCTGCTCCATCCCAAGCGCAGCAACGCCCGGCATTGGGACCACATGGTTGATGCACTGGACAGTCCCAATCGAGTGCTGGCGCTGGACTCCCGTGGTCATGGGCTCAGTGATTACCCTCAGGACGGCTACCGCGTGCCTGAGTTGGGCGAGGACGTTGTGGCGTTTCTTGATGGCTCCGGAATCGAGCG
>JAPKDI010000278.1 GCA_026421105.1 Alphaproteobacteria bacterium
GTCAGGTCCGAGAAGTGGCCGCAGATATTCGACGTTTCGATCAGTTGGACCAACGAAAACCCTGCGGCCTCCGGCGAGTGAGTCGCGAAATGCTCAATAATCGGATCGCCATAGGCCGTCATGTCGATGGCCTCGACCAGCGCTGCCGAGAACGCCCGAATCGTATCGGCGCTCGTAATGGCTTCTCGATCGCATCCGCCGAGGTCGAGCACGAGATGCTGCCCCCAAGCGCCCTTTTTCAAAGGTTTTGCGGCATGTCGGGAGTCTGGCTCCGCCACCGCGCTTTGCACGGCCGACGAAATATTGTTCATCGATCTTGATCCTCAGGAAGGGTTGCGGCGGGCCGCCATATCACCCGCGAATGCGCCAGATAGACCAATTCTTGGAACGCGGCAAATGAAATTGAACGGGAACCCCTAATTAGGCGCGTTCGGTGCCCCCGTAGGCGTGGAGCAAGTAGCCGACCAGCGCGCCCAAGGCCCCGACAACCGGCACCCAAAGCCCGAAATTGCCTTGCCAACCGCCAACCGCGAGACCGGCGAGAAGGCCGGCAACAAGCCCGGCCCCGATCATGTTGGGGTGGCGACGTTGGGTCGATGTGGGTTCTGCCATGTCGTTACCCTTCACGGATCATGCGCGCGGCGTCAACCGCGAAATAGGTCAAAATGCCAGCGGCACCGGCGCGTTTAAAGCCCAGAAGGCTTTCAAAGACAACCCGGTCTTCCTCAAGCCAACCATTTTGCGCGGCGGCTTTGAGCATCGCGTATTCACCGGACACTTGATAGGCGAACGTGGGGACGCCAAAGCGTTCATGCACGCGCCGCACGATGTCGAGGTAAGGCATTCCCGGTTTAACCATCACCATATCCGCGCCCTCCTCGAGATCTAGGGCGACCTCGCGTAGCGCTTCGTCGGTGTTAGCCGGGTCCATTTGGTAGGTTCGCTTGTCGCCTTTCAAGTGGCTCGCGCTGCCTAACGCGTCGCGGAAGGGCCCATAGAATCCGGAAGCATATTTCGCGGCGTAGGCCATGATTGAAACGTCTTGTCGCCCCTCGTCGTCGAGGGCATCGCGAATCGCCCCAACCCGACCATCCATCATGTCGGAGGGCGCGATGATGTCGCAACCTGCGGCGGCCTGAACGAGGGCCTGTTGGCACAAGACCGAGATCGTCTCGTCGTTAAGGATCACGTCGCCGCGCACCAGGCCGTCGTGCCCATGGCTCGTGAACGGGTCCAGCGCGACATCGCACATGATGCCGATATCGGGGCAGGCGTCTTTGATGGCGCGTACGGCGCGGCATACCAAATTCTCGGGGTTGGTCGCTTCAGCGCCGTCATCGCTGCGGCTGTTGGGATCGACGACCGGGAAGACCGCAATCGCTGGAATGCCGAGGTCGCACGCCGTCCCAGCCGCTTCGACCAACCGATCAATAGTGAGCCGCGTGACCCCGGGCATGGAAGCAACAGGATCGCTTTGGTTTTGCCCCTCGATCACGAACACCGGCCAGATCAAGTCGTCCGCTGAGAGTGTGCTCTCGGCAACCAACCGACGCGACCAGTCTGCTTTCCGGTTGCGTCTCATGCGGGCGCGCGGGTATTGGGGCTGAGGGGCCATCGTTGTCTCGCTAGTTCGGCAATACGGCCATGGGCTGTAGGGTTCAGAATTCTTTTGCTTGCGACGCGCGGCGCAAAAGATAGGCTGCAATGTCTTTGTCTTTTGCCTTAAGCGTTTTCAGTTGTTGGTTCTCGTTGGCGAGCGCCGCTCGGACCATCATGTCATCTTCGACGTTGCTAACCTTGACTTTGAATATGCCGGGCTCGCCGCGAATCGGAGGATAGAAGTCGGAGTCGAGCTGTTGCTCACGGAGCGCAAGTTGTTCCAGTGCCGCAGCCTCGTCGTGCTCGACATCTTGTTCGCCAAGAAGCTTCCAATCCTCGAGGCCTGCAGCTTTCGCGTCGTTCAGGCCAATGATTGCGTCGTCGGCCGATCCGTCGAATACGCCAACTTTGTATAGAAACTTCGTAACCCCGACCCCGTGACCCCAGCTTTGCAGGTCCTTGCTTTTTGCAACAAACAGCGTGGACACGGTTAGCCCTTACCTTGTGACTTCATGGCATCCCACATTTCATCAGTGAGTTCTTCCATCATGTTAAATTGGCCCGCACCTTTCAGCCATTCACCGCCGTCGATCGTGACGTTTTCGCCGTTGATGAAGCCCGATTGGTCAGCCAGCAGGAAGGCCGCTAGGTCAGCGAGTTCTTGGTGCTCTCCCACCCTCCCCAAAGGAATACGCGACATCATCCGTTTTTCGGCCATGCCTTCTGGGAACAACCGCTTCCATGCGCCTTCGGTCGGGAAAGGGCCGGGTGATATCGCGTTGACCCTAATACCCCGACCACCCCATTCGACGGCAAGCGATCGAGTCAGCGCCAAGATCCCGGCCTTGCCCATCGCCGAGGGCACAACATATCCCGAGCCAGTGGTGGCATAGGTCGTCAAAATGGAAAGAATGTTGCCAGGGCGCTCGTCGGCGAGCCAGCGTCGGCCACAAGCGAGGGTCACGTATGTGGTACCGTGGAGCACAATGCTCAAGATCGCGTCGACGGCACGATGCGAGAGAGTTTCCGACCGGGCGATAAAGTTGCCGGCCGCATTGTTGAGCAGGCCGTCTAGCGGGGC
>JAPKDI010000279.1 GCA_026421105.1 Alphaproteobacteria bacterium
AACCGAATGCATTTGCCGCCCCGAGCCACCAAAAGAATGTCGTCATTTCCTGCAGCGAGAGTCACCCCGATCAGGCGGTCGCCTTCCCTAAGCTTGATCGCAATGATCCCGGTGGAAAGGATATTGTCGAACTTGCTCAGCGAGATCGGGCGGACGAGGCCCTGGGCCGTCGCGAACACCGCGACAAGATCGGACCACGTCGACTCGTCCTCAGGCAGCGGCAGGATCGTTGCGATCGTCTCGCCCTCTGTCAACGGCAACAAATGTACCATCGGGCGGCCACGCGCTTGCGGTGTTCCCAAAGGCAATCTGTAGGTTTTGAGCTTGTAGACTTTGCCCCGCGAAGAGAAGAACAGCAGCGGCGTGTGAGTGTTGACGACACTGACCTGCTCCACAAAATCTTCTTCGCGTGTCGACATGCCAGCTCGGCCCTTGCCGCCGCGGCGCTGGGTACGATAGGTCGAGAGCGGCACGCGCTTGATGTAGCCCGCATGGCTCACCGTCACGACCATATCCTCGCGTTGGATCAAGTCTTCTTCATCGTGTTCGACAAAGCTCGCTTCGATTACCGTCCGTCGAGGTGTCGCGAACTTGTCCCGCATTTCGACAATTTCGGCGCGGAGGATGCCCATAAGGCGTTCACGGCTGCGCAGAATGTCGAGGTAGTCGAGAATCTTCTTAGCCAACTCCTTGAGCTCGTCGCCGATCTCGTCCCGCCCCAGCGCCGTCAGGCGCTGCAGGCGCAACTCAAGGATGGCCCGAGCCTGCTCCTCCGAAAGACGGTAGACTCCATCTTCGACCCG
Organism: Alphaproteobacteria bacterium; assembly: GCA_026421105.1. The sequence goes on from JAPKDI010000279.1 coordinate 804, forward strand.
CCGTCCGGGCTCGTCGATCAACGCTATCAACGACGCCACTTCTTCGGCTGGCCAGTCGCGGCCGGTCAGCGCGGTCCGGGCCTCGGCTGGGTCCTTCGCGCCGCGAACCATCGCGATCACCTCGTCAATGTTGGCCACGGCAATTGCTAGCCCGACCAAGACATGGGCCCGATCACGCGCCTTGCCCAACTCGAACTTCGTACGCCGGGCAATCACCTCTTCGCGGAAATCAACAAAGGCCTGCACCAAATCGCGCAGGTTCATCACACCGGGACGCCCGCCGCTCAACGCCAGCATGTTGACGCCGAACGATGTCTGCAGCCGAGTGAAACGATAGAGCTGGTTCAGCACTACATCGGGGTTAACGGCCTTGGCGACCTCAATAACCACGCGCACGCCGTCGCGATCGGACTCGTCGCGGAGGTCAACGATGCCCTCGACCCGCTTGTCACGCGCGACGTCGGCAATTTGCTCCACCAGGTGCGACTTATTCACCTGATAGGGAATCTCTGTGACAACAATCGCTGTGCGTTCGCGTTTGGCCTCCTCCATGTGAACTTTGCTGCGAATGACCACCGAACCGCGCCCGGTCCGTAGTCCTTCACGCGACCCGTTGCGACCCAGAATGATCCCCCCGGTCGGGAAATCAGGCCCGGCGACGTACTCCATCATCGCATCGACGGTGATGTCGGGGTTATCAACGTAAGCGCAGCACGCGTCGATAACCTCGCCCAAGTTATGCGGCGGGATGTTCGTCGCCATCCCAACCGCGATACCGCCCGCACCGTTGACCAGAAGATTCGGAAAGCGTGCCGGTAAGACGAGAGGTTCGCTGGCCGATCCGTCATAATTGTCCTGGAAATCGACAGTTTTCTTGTCGATATCCTGAAGCAACGATGCGGCAGTCTCCGCCATACGAATTTCGGTGTAACGCATGGCGGCGGGCGGATCGCCGTCCATCGAGCCGAAATTCCCCTGCCCGTCGAGCAACGGCAAACGCATCGCGAAATCTTGCACCATCCGCACCATGGCGTCGTAGATCGATTGGTCACCATGAGGATGATATTTACCCATCACGTCACCGACGATGCGTGCGGACTTGCGGTATGGCTTGTTAAAGTCGAACCCGCTTTCGTTCATCGAATGCAGGATGCGTCGATGCACCGGCTTCAAGCCGTCGCGGGCATCGGGCAACGCACGACTGACGATCACGCTCATCGCATAGTCGAGGTAGGAGCGCTTCATCTCCTCCTCGATCGTTACCGGTGAGACCCCAGACGGTGGTTCCGGCGGTGGCGCTGCAGGCGGTGGTGGCAGGTCGTCGTCGATGGTCACGGCGCGGGTTTTCTCCAGAGGCGCAGCGCTGGTCGTGCCCTAGTTGGCCGGCGCGCACCCACTACCAGATATGGTATTCGTGGAATGCAAAACGGCCGCGGAAATCGCGGCCATCGGGGCTTCTAAACATACCGATTTTCACGCTATTTGAATAGCACTTTCTTCCTAAACTTTGCGTTCCTTTCAATGGCTTAGTGGCACGCTGTCTCGCGTAGTTTGGACAAAAATATAGGGGAATCTGATGCGCCGCTGCGGCCGTCAATTACGGCCCACCAGGCAGCGACAGGAAGCAGGGCCGCACAACATCTTGCGCCCAGGCGCGGCAACCGCGCGGCACATCGACACACCCACTTAATTGTCTTCACTTCAGTAAGTTATGCAGTTTTTTCTCATGCTAAACATGAGGTGAAGCGGGCGACGCGCCGCTGGGTTCAGCAACGACGCTGTCTGACCGGGAACGAGCTGTTGCTAGAACGGGATCTCGTCATCAAGCTCGGCTGGCGGCATGGCCTGGCCAGGACCGCTGTCGTCTG
>JAPKDI010000280.1 GCA_026421105.1 Alphaproteobacteria bacterium
TAGGCATTTTCCTGGCGGGCATTTGGTTGCTGCTGTCCGGGCATTACACACCGTTGATTTTGGCGTTTGGCGCCGGCTCGGTCGTCCTCGTCGTGTGGATAGCGCGACGCATGGACGTGATCGACAATGAAGGCCATCCGGTTCACCTAACCTGGCAGGCGCCGTACTATTGGGCCTGGCTGGGTTGGCAAATTGTACTTTCGAATATAGCCGTGGCCCGCGCCGTCTTGGCAGCGATCATGCCGATCGATCCACGCTTGATCGAAGTTGACGCGCCGCAGTCCGACGACCTGGGACGCGTGACCTATGCGAACGCCATCACGCTGACCCCGGGAACAGTGTCGGTCCGGATGCTCCCGAATGGTCGCATCTTGGTTCACGCGTTGACGGCGGTAGCGGCTGAAGACCTCGAGTCCGGCGCGATGGCGCGACGCACCAAAGGGCTGACGGGCTGATGTTCTCTGCCGCCGCAATCGGAATCGTTGTCACCATGACGCTCGCGTTGATGCGCGCCTTGCTCGGGCCGACAACGTTCGATCGCATTCTAGCGCTGAACATGGTGGGCACCAAAACGACGTTGCTAATTGCGGTACTCGGATTCCTCACGGACCGTCCAGACTTTCTGGACATCGCGTTGATCTATGCGTTGATGAACTTCATTGGCGTTATCGCTGTGCTGCGCTACACGAAATACGGTGAATTCGTTTCGTCAGGGCCTGAGGAAGGCTGATGGCAGGCGCGCTCGACATTCTGAGCTGGATTATCATCGTTGTCGGCGCTGGATTCAGCATTGTGGGCGCGATTGGTCTCTTGCGGTTTCCAGACTTCTACACCCGCCTTCACGCGGCCGGCATCACCGATACTTTGGGCGCCTGGCTAATCTTGCTCGGCGTTTTTTTGCAGGTGGAAAGTTGGCTCGTTGCGATCAAGCTGGTGCTGATCGTGGTCTTCCTGTTCTTCACCAGTCCGACTGCAACCCACGCCCTTGCCCGCGCGGCGCTGGCGAGCGGGTTGAAGCCTTGGACTAAGGACCGGGAGAACAAGGCTCCGTGATTCTGGCCATCGACATCGTTCTGTTGATCCTGCTGGCGGTGGTGGGGATTGCGATTATTCGTCTGCGCAATCTGTTTGCGGTCGTGATGCTATCTGGCATTTACAGCCTATTGATGGCCAGCACGTTTGTGTTGCTCGACGCCGTGGATGTGGCCTTTACCGAGGCGGCAGTGGGCGCGGGCATCTCGACGGTGTTATTGCTCGGCGTCCTTGCTCTGACGAAAAGCCGCGAGAAGATTCCCGTTACGACGTCGCTCCTCCCGCTGGCGACCGTTCTCGTTACGGGCGCTCTCCTAATCTACGGCACCTGGGACCTGCCAGCCTTCGGCGACCCCAACGCCCCCGCACATCGCCATGTCGCGCCGGAATACCTTGCCGAAGGGGAGCATGAAACCGGCGCGCCCAACATCGTGACCGCTGTTCTCGCGAGCTATCGCGGGTATGACACGTTGGGAGAAGTGACGGTGATCTTTACCGCCGGGATCGGCGTGCTGTTATTGCTTTCAGGAAGTGGGGTGCTGCGACGACGCGACCCTGACGACCTCGGTGACGAGCCGGAGGACGCGGCGTGAGAAATCACCTGATCCTGCGTGTCATCGCGAAGCTGACGATCCCCGGCATTCTGCTGTTTGCGCTGTATGTGCAATTTCACGGCGACTATGGACCGGGCGGCGGCTTCCAGGCAGGGGTCATTTTTGGCGCCGGGTTCATCCTCTACGGGCTCGTATTCGGATTGGAAAACCTGAAGCGCGTTGCACCAGTGGCCGTGACCACATCGTTCATCGCGGTGGGGGTCTTGATCTTTGCCGGTGTCGGCATCGCCTCGCAGTTGCTTGGTGGAAACTACCTCGACTATGACGTTCTGCTGGCAGACGACCATGCCGGGCAGCACCTCGGAATATTAGTGGTCGAACTCGGCGTCGGCATTACCGTTGCCGCGGTGATGATCACGATCTTCGTGACCTTCGCTGGGCGGCAGCGCTAGCCATGGAGGTATTGGGGCACTTCAATTACTGGATCGTCGTCGTCTTGATGATGATCGGCTTTTACGCGCTGATCGCGCGCGGCAATTTGATCAAAAAGATCGTCGGCCTAAATATCTTTCAAGCCTCGGTGTTCCTGCTGTTCATCAGTATCGGCAAAGTGACTGGAGGTTCGGCCCCCATCATTACTGAGGGTATCGAGGTCTATTCCAATCCTTTGCCACATGTCTTGATCCTGACCGCGATCGTTGTCGGCGTCGCGACGACCGCGCTCGGTCTCGCGCTGGTGGTCCGGATCAACGAACGCTACGGCACGATCGAGGAAACCGAGATCGCCGACATGGACAGTGCACCATGATTGCCCAATTCCCTGCCCTTCAGGTTGTCATTCCGCTCATCGGCGCACCGTTGTGCATCATCTTGCGGCGTGGCGCCCTCCCCTGGCTGATCGCATTGTTAGTCAGCTGGGTGGCATTGGCGATCGCCGCATCGTTGCTGAGCCAGGTAGCTGACGGCACGATAATTTCGTATGCAATAGGCGGCTGGCTAGCCCCGCTCGGGATCGAATACCGCATTGATGTCTTGAACGCGTTCATGATGGTGCTGGTTACCGGCACTAGCAGCATTGTTTTGCC
>JAPKDI010000013.1 GCA_026421105.1 Alphaproteobacteria bacterium
GCGTCGTAGCCCGAACACTCGCTCGTGAGCGCTTGGCGCGCTAATGCGCTCATCGTGCTGCATAGTTCATCGGCCGCGCGGAACTCGAAAGATGCATACAACGTAACCGGCGCTCGCGGAATGAGTTTGAGCGTGGCGGTCGCTTTGATCCCGAGAGCCCCAGTATCGGCAAGAAATATTCCCGTTAAGTCGGGCCCATAGGTTCGAAAAAACGGAGAGGGAGCAAACGGTGTCGCGGCGGACCCAGTCGTTAGCGCGGTGCCGTCCGCCAGCACAACCTGCAGGCCCAATACCGAGTCAACCGCCGGGCCGAATTGGCCCGACCCATAGTTGATAGCGTTTTGCGATAGTGTCCCACCCACCGTAGCGTACTTGCCCGAACCGGTTCCCCAAAAGGGCGTGCGAACGTCGTGCGGTTTCAGGGCATCGTCCAGAGCCGCCCAAGAAATGCCGCACTCAACCGTCACGAACCTGTCTTCGGTGTTGACCTCAAGAACACGGTTCATCCGCTGGGTGTCGATCAGCACGGAGCCCGGACCGCCAAGATAGCCGCGCGTATAGGACATACCGCCGCCACGCGGCACGACGGCCAGGCCGGCTTCGGTTGCGATAGCCACCGCGGCGCCGAGTTCGTGGGCATTGCCAGGCGCGATGACGAGGGCACAGGGCTCGGCCACATAGAAAATATCAGTCGAGAAGAACTGCCGGGTTGCCTCGTCGTCGTGGACGAAGTCGTTCCCCAGAATTTGCCTGAGTTGCGCGCTACACGCGTCGATTGCAGGTACTTGGGTCATGGTTCCTAACCAGGGTCGTCAAGGCCATCGCAGCATAGGTCGGCCACAACCCTAAGTGTATTGCTTGGAATCAATGATTTATTAGCCATAAAACTGGACAATACAGCCATACTTTGTACGCGGTACAGAGGATGGAAGAATGCGCCAAAATAATCTGTAACGGGCATTCGTTGGAATTGCGGCCGCGGGCGGATTGGCTGGCGGCACCGCCGCCATTGCGGCGACATTCGGCCAACTTCATCACGCCAAACGACAGGCATAGCGCCGCCTACCGTGGTGTCTTGATTGAAGGTGTGATGACCAACCCGTTTGGCGCCGAAGATCCGACCAACGCCTCTAGGTTGGCCGCGGGCTCCGATTGGCAGGTCCCGGTGGGCGAAGCGCACGCAACGGCATGCGGCTCAGACGGCCCCTACCGGGCCTACTTTCATTCGGCTGTAGCGTTCGACCTCAAGCCCGTCGAGTAATCCTTCCGGATTCGAGGCTCCGTCGTTGGCGGGTTCGCATCAGGCGGTGACTGAGATCAGTTGCTGAATTTGGTCCCGCGGTCAGGCCCGAACAAACAATCGCACTCTTCTTCAAACGCGAACACGGCTAGCGCGGCGACGCCTACGGCAAGTAGTATATTGCGCCTGTTGGTGAAGGTCTGCTTGTCATAGAAAGCAGTGCACTCGCTGTGGATCTTGCTGCCCTCGCGGTAGCCCTGGCCGTCACATTTCTGCACGCTGGTTACACGCGTCTGTCCGAGCCCAAACGGTTTGAACAAAATGACCGCGCCGTTCGCACACGCGGTGAGGGCAAAACACAACGCCACCACCGCAGCAATCCGAGATCGCCGCATTGGACCCGCTTACTCGAAATTCGCGGCGTCGTATTGCGCGGCGTTGTCTAAGATGTTCTCAGTTTCCAGCAATTCGTTGATCTGCTTAAAATCGTACATGCGATTACGGAAAGCGTTGGTCGAGCCATGCTTCTTCAGGCTGGCGAAGTATTCACCGGCCATGAGGCTGTATGCGCGAAATAGCCCACCCGGGAAAATCACAATCGAATAACCCAAATCCTGTAGCGCCTGGGCGTCAGTCACCGGGGTTGCGCCGCCTTCTACCATATTGGCGAGGAGCGGCACTCGGCCTTTGAACCGCGCGCACATGTCACGCTGCTGGTCTTCTGATTCAGGGGCCTCAATAAATAGGATATCAGCACCCGCCTCGACATAGCGTTCGGCGCGCTCCAGTGCGCTTTCATAGCCTTCAACGGCGATGGCATCGGTGCGGCCGATAATCAGAAACTCATCCGACCGCCGCGCATCGACTGCGGCTTTGATCTTGCCGACCATTTCTCCCGCGGGTACCAGGCTCTTGCCCTTCAGGTGACCGCAGCGTTTTGGGAACGTCTGATCTTCCAGTTGGATGGCCGTCGCACCCGAGGCTTCGAACAAACGTACTGTGCGTTGGGTGTTGATCGCGTTGCCCCAGCCCGTATCGCCATCGACAATCAGCGGCATGCCGACGCGCTCAGAGATTAGGGACACCGTGGTAGCCACTTCATTCATGGACACCAGGCCAATGTCGGGCATACCCAGGCGTGTATAGGCAATGGAGGCACCAGTGATGTAGCCCACCGAAAAACCAGCCTGCTGTACCATCATCGCCGAAAAGGCATCGAAGCAACCTGGCGCAACGATAATCTCGCCGCTCGCGAGTTGATCCTTGAGAGTTGGGTAGTGGCCGTGTCCGTTGGTGCTCACAGTGATGTTCCTATGGTTGGTCTCGTCGGGGGCGCATACGCCGCGTACGCGGAAATGACATTCTTCGCAGGTACTGCAGATGGTTTATCATAATCGATCGGATCATGGGTCCGAAAGGCATAGCGGAAAGGCAAGCCAGTGGACGAAGGCCCTACCATAAGCTGGCGCATAGCGGTCGGCTTAGTCGGTGCTGGGATCGGCACCTTCACGGTCGGGGTTGGCGGATGGATTTGGTTTTCCATTGGCGTCCTGCCGTCCATCCAGGGGTCGGGCTTCGCGATTCTGATAGTTCCGGGGACGGTCCTCTTCGTCATGCTGCTCGGTTTCATCTGGTATCAGATATTTTCCCTGATTCTCACAGTGCTTCGCGCAGACGAGTACGATTCCTAGGTTTTTGACATGCTGCACTGGTAAAGTCCGCGCACCCAATTCAGGAGAACTCAATGGCCAACCTCGCCGAAATCACCCCGGACGCTGAGGCCGCCCTCAAGCAAGGCTCTGCCGCGCATCAAGTCTTGACCTATTTGCGGACTATGGAGGCGCGTGATCTCGGTGTCGCCAAAGCCATGCTGGCGCCGGGCTTCCACATGGTGTTTCCGGGCGACTGCCATTTCGACAGTATTGAAGGCCTGATTGCGTACGGCAAAGGTCGGCAAGGTACGGCCCTCAAAACCTTCGATCGTTTTGATGAGACCGAGGCTGCCGACGGCACCGTCGTTTACGCCTGGGGAACGCTCTATGGCAAGAAAGTGGATGGGCAGACGGACTACCGCGATATCCGTTTCGTCGATCGGTTCGTCATGCAGGACGGAAAATTCGTTAGCCAGATGGTCTGGAACGACATGGGCGAGCATGGTTTTGGCCCCGGCGATCGCCCCATCTCCTCCAATGCGCCGGCGCGTGGCGATGAAACCGCACAAGGCGTGGCCTCCAAGCTAGTTCTGCAATTCCTTCGCAAGATGGAAGCGCGTGACCTCGATACCGCGCAAGCCATGTTGGGCCCGGGCTTCTACACGATCTTCATGGGCGGTCATCGCTTCACCACACCTGAGGAACTTGTCGCTTTCCAAAAAGGCCGCCAGAAAAACACCTGGAAGGCATTCCAGCGGTTCGACGAGATTGAGACGGCCGACGGTGCCGTCGTCTTTTGCTTCGGCACGTTGCAAGGCGAGAAAATGGATGGGACGCCCTATCAAAATATTCGCTACATCGACCGATTTACGGTGCGCGACGGAAAAATCGTCGACCAAATGGTATGGAACGATATGGCCGAACACGGTTTTGCCCGAACCAAGGTGTGAGTCCTGTCATGAAAAAAATCATCATTGGCATCAGCGGCGCGTCGGGCGCCATCTTTGGCATCCGCCTTCTCGAGCTGCTGCAAGCGGCACCCGCGGTGGAAACCCACGTCGTCATCAGCAAGTGGGGACAGCAAACGCTGGAACACGAGACATCGTGGTCAGCCAAAGAGGTTCGCGAACTTGCCGATGTGGCCTATGCCGCCGGCGAGTTGAGCGCGGCGGTTTCATCGGGCTCGTTCCGGACAGACGGCATGGTGATCGTGCCCTGTTCTATGCGCACGTTGGGTTGTATCGCCAACGGGTATGGTGATTCGCTAATTCACCGTGCCGCGGATGTGGTGCTGAAGGAACGTCGCCGCTTAATCGTGGTCCCGCGCGAAACGCCACTATCGGAAATCCACCTCGAGAACATGCTCAAGCTGGCCCGCATGGGCGTCACTATCCTGCCTAGCGATCCGGCGTTCTACGCCCACCCCAAAACCATCGCAGATTTGGTCGAGCACACCGTCGTTCGCATCTTGGATCAGTTGGGTGTCGAGTCCGACCTGATCGAGCGCTGGGATGGAGGCATGCGGCGCAGCGACCCGGTCGGCCCGATCAGTACCAAGGGGTCCTGACCTGCGAAGGTCTAGCCCACGTTCGGCAACACTTCGATGTCATAGGCGTGCGCTGACGTCCGTCCGAGCACCGGGTCATGCACTTCAATCTCAAAATGGTCCGCCGGGCGCACGCCGCCATGCACCGCCAATGTACCGCAGAACATCAACGTGCCATCCTCAAATGCCCCGCCGGCATCACGGTAGCGCGCGATGAGGTCCGCAGGTGCTGTCATCGTTGTGACGGGTCCTTCTTGATAGGCTGTCCGGGCGCAATCAATCGTGGCGAACGACCGCAACACCAAGGCATCCCAGTGATCTTCAGTGTCCGTTAAGGGCCACAACGTCCGGCCGATCGGTTTTGCGCAGATCTGTTTCGAGAGGCTCACGCTATGGGTTTCGAGCGCGCGATCAGTGTGATCCGAGCCGACCCCAATCCATATCGTTCCCTCGTGCTGAAGCAAAAAAAACTCGACCTCGCCCGAAGTATCACCGCCTACCGCTTGAATGCGCGGCTCCTGCGTCAAGAGAGATGTGGCACCGCGATAAAAACACGGCGTCGTCACTGGTCGCGGCACGCCGATCGCCTCAAGTTCGGCGATGTGAGTTTCCATCGCCTCGTGGTCACGCCCTGTCCAGCCGGCAATCACGAGCGTGTCGATCTCAACCATCATGGGACCACTCGGTGCGTCAAACGAAAATTGTGTTGGTAGGGCCACGATGTGCTGTCCTTACTTCATACTGGGGAAGTCATCCTAGTCCAGAAACCCCAAGAGATGGCTCATTTTCGCGGTATTCCATCTGCTGGCGGGCGCCTCGGGTGACCGTTCAGTTGTCAGCGCGTTAGACTATTTCCCTGCACAGGAGGCACCCATGACCCGTCAGGCATCTCACGGCGCGTTCCCTGAAATAAACCACGACGAAATGGCCCGCCAGGACTTCACTCTGCGGCTACGCGAGTACGTTGCCGGCGATATCGTGGGCGGCAATGACAAGGTGTACGAGCACGCTGTGGAGCCCGCGTTCGAGCGCGTGGAGGGGCGCAAGCCCGAGACCCGCAAAGAGGTTCGCCAAGCGATGGAACGCCATCCGTTCCACCAGGCATGGAGTTCACTCAACCGCGCGACCCAGGAAATGATTTGGCATTCGGTACAGGATTCACTCGACCGACAGGACGACGCGCTGAACATGCGCATCAAACAGCCCGGCAAAGGGGCGGGCTCGCTTCGCCTCAACCCCGCACTCAAAACGCCGCGCTATGTTGCCGCCGTCGACATCCACTGTATGCCGGGCAACTACCACACTGAGTACACCGAAGATGATGCCTACCAAGGGGCGTTGCTTGATCGCGGTGCATTCATGTATGCGCGCGGCGGCCGCGGCCCAAACCACGACTCTTTCGGCCATGACCTCCTTGCGTACCTCAAGAAGACGAATCCTAACTTCAAACCGCGGCGCATTCTCGATATGGGCGCAGGCCCTGGCCAGGTCACCTGTGCGTTCGCGAAAACATTCCCGGACGCTGAAATCCACGCCATCGATGTTGCGGCGCCACTCCTGCGCTATGGGAACAAACGCGCAGAGTCTCTGGGTTACGACATCCATTTTTCACAACAAAACGCCGAAGGCACCGAGTTCGAAGACGAGAGCTTCGATCTCGTTTTCTCGTGCATCATGATGCACGAGACCTCGTCAAAGGCGTTACGCAACTACGTCAAAGAAACGCGCCGCTTGTTGGCGCCGGGTGGGATCGCCCTCCACATGGACTTTCCCCACAATCAAGACAAAACGCCGTACAAGCAGGCGATGGTCGATTGGAGCACGCATTACAACGCGGAACCCTTCATCGGTACGCTGGGCGATACGGATTTGGCAGACGTAGCAGTGCAATCAGGATTTTCACATAACACCGCCACGGTTGTCCCAATGTCGACCGTCGTGCCCACTAACCCCATGTACGTCCTCGACGCCCGCAAACCTGTGTAACGAGGCTCGCGGTCAGTTCGATCTGTCTGCTGAGGCTTAATGGCGGGCTGGAATATCGATTTGTAGGTGGTCGAGCTCGGGGAGCACCCTTGCCCCATCTAGTCGACGACGCTGCCAGTCCAAAAATGGACGCGCGTGAATCTGCCGTCAGGGCCGAAGTCGAAAAAGTTACAATTCTCCATGTCGGCCAGTACTCCGTCCTTACGGTTGTTGCGATAAACAAGCTCCACCGCGCAGGTTTCTTTTTCGGTGTCGATGACGAAGTTAGTAGTCTTATGCGCCATCGCATTGGTGCCCTCGCAAAGCGCTGTGAAAAAGGTGCGGAGTTGGTCGTGCCCGTTCAGGACAACATCATTGGTTTCCCAGGTGAGAGTGGCGTCAGGTGCAAAACAAGCAACGGTGCCCTCGATGTCACCTGAATCCATGGATCCAAAATAGCCATTCACAACGGCGTCGATGTAGAAACCGCGCTCACGCGCCACTGTGCAAATCTGAAATGTGGGTAAGACACAAAAAACGGGCACGCTGATGGCCGAGCCCGCACTTGTTACGCATTGTCGTGGTGCTCGGATCGATCGCGGCTACTCCGCCGCCTCGCTCAACGGCACCACTGGGCAATTAGCTTCTTTTTCAACCAAGTCATAGACGAAGATGAACTTCGCCATCCCGGTCAAAATGCCGGCGACCATCCCCAGTTCAAAAATTTGGGCATCGTCGAAATGTGGCTTGAGTTCGTCGTGCAGCTTTTTGTCGAGATTGCCGTTCATATTGGTCATGACGATCTGGTCGCCCAGTCGTAGCACTGCCCGTTCTTTGGCGTCAAAGCACTCGGCATCTTCGTTCATGATCCAACGAAGTTGCTCTGCAGTCACGCCCTGCTTCTCGGCGGCAACACGGTTACCTTTGTTGCAGTAAGCGCAGCCATGCGTCATCGACAGCCGGTAGCGCAGGATCTCCTTCAGCCGAGCTTCAACACGTCCGCCATAGAACAGGCGACCGTAGAAATCATCTTTGTACCATTCCATGAGTTCCGGCGCGTTGGCACCGACTTCGTTCATGGTGGCGTCATCGCGGAGGTCCATCGCGGTGTCATACTCTGAGCGCCCGCGCTCAGTCATTTCGTCGCGTGGCACACGCCGCAGCATAGGATTAGGCATCGCGTTGTCTCCCCTCAATCAGGCACGCCTTGGCGCGCGAACTCGTTCCATTGTGACGCCGAGGCGAATAGGCCGCAACCGGCATCCGGTCAGCCCCGGGATTCCAGGGCATCGCGCAGGGCGGGCCGCTCGCGGAGGACACGCCGGGCGTAATAATCAAACTTCCAGTTGAAGATGTCCTTCTGGCCCAGGAACTTCTTGGACTGGCGCGCCGACGCCTCTGGCAGCGGGTCCAGGGTGCCAGCCGCCATTGCACGAACCTGGACTCTTGCTGCGCTTTCTAACACCTGGGCACCAATCACCGCCTCCTGGACGCTTGCGCCGACCACGACGATACCGTGGTTTTTTAGGATCGCGGCCCGGTTCTGGCCCAGCGCGTCGGCGACCAAACCAGCTTCGCCTTCGCCCTCCCGAAACACGCCATGGTGCTCATTGAAAAACGTGATGTCTTCAAAAAAGATCGATGCCTGCTGATCAATCATCGCAAGGGGTGTGCCGATCGAGGCGAGGGCGAGCGCGTTCACGGCATGCGTATGCACAACAGCGTTGACGTCAGGCCGCCGCGCGTAGACCGCGGCATGCAGGTCCAGGGCTGGGCTGACCTCACCGGTGCCATGCAAAACGTTCAAGGCCATGTCCACTTGGTGAAGTTCTGACGGTACGGCTTCATCAAACCCCAACCGAAACCGATTCGACCAAAAAGTCTCCGCGCCGGGCATGCGCGCGGTGATGTGACCTGCAATGTCCAAGCCCTGGCCATCGCGGTCGAGGATATGGTGCGCCAACACCAACTCGCGTTGCAGCCGTTGCAGGTCGCTAACTGGTTCGGTGGCGAAGAGTTGAATTACAGTGGTCATGGTCGTTCCTGACTGGGGCTGGAAGTAGCCCGCAACATTGTTGCTGCCCGGCAGGTGCCACGCAACGGCACGGATATCACGGTCATCGCGCAATCTCGGTGGCAGCGGCTAGAACCGTTTCCGGATCGAGGGCCTCAAGCGCGTCGCGCTGGATGACCGTCACCGCACCGCCGCGCGGTTGCGTTTGTGCCGGGGCCGATACTTGCGAGAACAGAACGACAGCGGGGCAGTCGGTCGCCGCAATCAAATGCATGGGCCCGGTGTCATTGCCAATCGCGACGGCCGCACGCCGTGCCAGCGCAGCGATTTGCCCAAACGAGGTTTGGCCCAACAGGTTGTGCGATTGAGGTGCCGCTGCCGCGATTGTGGCGATTTCCGCGCTCTCGGAGGATGTCCCGATCAAGACCGGCACAAGGCCGCGTGTGACGAGGGTCGCGGCTAACGTGCCGTAACGGGTCGCCGGCCAACGCTTATCTAGTCGGTGCGGTGCACCACCCGGCACCAGGAGGGCGATCCGCGTCGGCAGATCAAACCCAGTGACGTCATTGTCGAGCCAATCAAGGTCCGGCACAGGCGTTTCCGCAATGCCCGCATCGCTCAGTTGCTCCGCCTGGCGTTCCAACGTGTGCATGGCATTGCGATCAGGATTTCGGTGGGGATGCGAGCACCCCTTGGCGATGCCGGACCACGCCGGCTTCCGCCGCCCAAAAAAACGAAAATAGGTGTGTGTCCGGCGGCTGTGTTGCAGATCGTAGACCCGCTCAAACCTGTTCTGCGTTATAAAGCGGCGCAGATGCAGCCAGGCCCGCCATTGTAACAAAGTTGGCTTCGGGTCAATCTCCACGGCGTCGAACCAACCGCACTTGCGTGCCAGGTCGGCGTAGGGCGCCGTCGTCAGCAGGGTTATGTGCGCGTCCGGGTGGTGCGTGCGAATGGCTTTAAAGGCCCCCAACGCCAAAATGAAGTCGCCAAAAGCACTGTGTTTGATGACAAGGATGCGTCGGCGGTCCGGCACGGGCACACGGGGGCAGTTGAGGGGCGTCTTTCTTAGCGCGGTGCGAGGCTCCTGATAAGCGCCAATCGTCTTGACGCGACGCAGTGGACCCGCAACCATCGCGCCATGGTTACATTCAATCGCCCCGCCGTCGTCAAAGAAATCCCTCTCCCTCGCCTCCGGGTCAGCTATCTCGATTGGCCTGGGGACGCCCCTCCCGTCGTTCTCATGCATCCCAACCGGACTAATGCGCGGGTGTGGGACTTCGTGGTGGAAGAGAGCACGCTGGCCAACCGCTTCATCGCTCCGGATGCGCGGGGCCACGGTCTCAGCGACTACCCCGAGCGCGGCTACGTGCTGCAAGAATACGTCAGGGATTTCATCGAATTCCTCGACGCCATGCAGATTGATCAAGTGGTGCTCGTCGGTGCCGCCACGGGCGGTAACATTGCACTGCTGATCGCGACCCAATACGCCGCGCGGATCGCAGGCCTGGTCGTCGCGGATCCGGGGTTATCGCTCGACAAAAAAATCAGCAGTGACGTCAAAGAAGAGATCGTCAAGAACTTCAGATTTCCCGATTATGAAACCGCCAAGGCGGCTATGCCATTCAGCGCGTTGTGGTCCGACGACATGAAAGACCACTACGCCACGCACGGCTTCAAGCACCTCGAGTCGGGCGAGGTCGAGTGGCGTTATTATCCGGCGGGCGCGCAGTACACCGAGGGGCTTTTGGAAGACGACATGTGGGACGATATCAACGTCACATGCCCTACCCTCATGATGCGCGGTTCGGAGTCCCACGTTTTTCCAGCGCACAACATGAAGCGCTTGCAGGAGATGATCCCCACTTCAGAGGCTCATAACATCGACGATTGCGATCATCGCATCAGTCAGGATCAACCCGCGCTGATGGCCAGCCTCATTGACGATTTCGTTAAACGCCGGGTCGGCACGACTTAACCGTCGAGGAACGCGCGCAGCACCAGTGCCCGGTCCACGGGCGCAAGGGGCGTCTCGACGGACACCGCACCCGGGACATAGCCAGCCGCCCGTTCGCGGAAATCGGCAAAGGGATCGCTTTCTGATGCGCAGACCAGCGTCGGGCACGCGATCGCACCGAGGCGCGCCGCGAGATCATCGGCAAACAACACCCCGTACGTCGCGGCGTAATTGCGGTGTTGCTTCAAGATGCCAATGAGGCGCCGGGTCAGATGCGCCGGATCGGTGTCGGGTTCAACGAACCGCACACATTCTACGCTTTCGTTGAACCACGGCCAGTAGAGTTGTTCGTTGCGGAGCGCAGCCCACAATTTGAGCAAATGGCTGCCGTCCGACTCCAGGTGAATGGGCGGCGCGTAAGCGGGTGCCAACGCGTCGCGAACCGCGGCCGGCAAGGCCATCGCGCCATCGAGGATTAGGTGCCCAACAGGTTTTTTGCGCCGCGTTGCCAAGGTGGCGGCAATGGCCGCGCCGCCGTTATGTCCGTAGAGGTCAACCGTCTCCAAGCCGAGTGCATCGAGGACGTCATCAATCGCGGCCGCATGTTCGTCAATCGACAGCACGCGATCCAAATCCGAGTCGCCGTTGCCGGGCGGGTCAATCGCGATGACACGGCGACCACGTGACAACGCGAGCATCAGCGTCTCATAGGACGCGCTGGAGCCCGGGATGTGCGGCACGAGAACCAGTGGCGGCCCGGCACCGTTGCCGCACTCGCGGACAAGAATCTCGCCGTCTGACCAGGGCACAAATCGGCAGGTAACGCGGTTTGCGAGGGACCCGGTCTCCGGTGCCACCGGCGCCACGCCGCGCGGCGGGTGGTCGGCAATGATCTCGCGGTATCGCAACGCGGCGTCCCGGTCATTGGCCGGGAGCGTTTCTTGCCAGCATGGCCCTGGCAAATCGCCGAGCAACGCGAGCGCTTCGATGAGTGAGTCCTCAGCCCGCCCAGCAAAGCATGTCGGGACGGTGAGGCCTTGCACCGCCTCAATCTCGGGATAGCGAAAGACCGCCGCGTAGCCTTTTGAGTAGCCCGCGCCGGCGATAAATCCGGCCAGCGCAATCTTGTGGGTCATCTCGATATTGCGCCCACCGGCGACAGCCCGCGTGGCTTTCCGTTTGTCGTACCACGGCCAATAGATGCTCATCTCGCGGTAACGCAGGAAGAACTCCACGAGATGAAGCCCGGTCCACACCGGCTGCCACGGCGGCAAGTACTCGCGCAGCATGTTGGCGCGTTCGTGGTCTGGCCACGCGGGGTAGCCATCGAACATCGCCACCGAAACACGGGCGGGATAGCGCCGCGCAAACTCGATGGCGACCGTTGCCCCGGTGTGCGAGCCAAAGAGCGCGCATTGCTCAATGCCCAACGCGTCCAACGTCTCCGCCAGCGCTTCGGCGTAATCGCCGATCTCGGGCGTCTCGATGGCTAGCGGGTCGGATAAACCATAGCCCGGCGTGTCCAACGCAATGGCCGCGTAATCACGCCCAAACACCTCAACAAACGTGGTCAACGCCCAGGATGAACTGGGGCTTGCATGCAGCAAGACCACCGGCGCGCCGGTTCCCGCACGGCGGTAATGGACTTGCCGCGATCCAACATTGACGAAGTGGCGCGTGGTACTCACGACGCAGCGTTTATGAAATCGTCGACGGCCTTGGCGATCGCGCCGCGCTCGCGGTCGAGCATTTGGTAATCGCCATCCGCCACCATCGCGGCAGCCTCAGGGCCAAAGCGATGGAACGGATCGTCTTCGACCGATGCGACCAACGTGCGCACCGCAACCATTTGCAGGCGATCCCGCACGGGATAGTCGAACATGGCACCCCACACGGTGTGGTAGTTCCGATGTTTCTTGAGGATACCGGTGATCTTGCGTGACAAAAGCTTCGGGTCGACCTCGGGTTCGATCTGCCGAATGGCGTCAGTTGATTCATTGTACCAAGGCCAAAAAAGCTGCTCGTTGCGCAGCGCGAACCACAAACTGATGAGGTGCGAACCATCCCATTTGGGCTCAATTGGTGGTGCGTAATTCGGGGCCAGCGCGAGTCGAATCTCATCAGGCATCGCCAAGGGCGCAAGGAGGATCAAGTTGCGCACCTTCTCGCGCTGCGTGAGGGCGAACTCTGTCGCCACCGAAGCCCCACCCTGATGACCCATTAAATCGACCTGCGCCAAGCCCAGGGCGTCGAGCACCTCTCCCACCACACCGGCATACCCGGTAACGGATGGCGCGGCGGCCCAATCGTCGGAGTCACCATTGCCCGGCATATCTAACGCGATAACGCGTCGACCCAACGCCGCCAGTTCCAGCATGACCCCGGTGTCCAACGAAACATCGCCCGGTAGGTGCGGCAGCAAAATGATCGGCACGCCGTCGTCAGGTCCGGCCCGGTTCACGGCCACTTGCCCGAACGCCAGGTCTACATAGTCGCGATTGATTTTGCCCGGTACATCGACAGATGCTGGCGGGGCAGGGGCCTCTGCTGCCGCCGGATGCATCTCAAGGATCTCGCGATAGCGCAGTGCGGCTTGCTTGACGTCGCGCGGCAACGCCTCAACCCAAGACCCTTCGGCCTTGCGTTCTTCGATCAAGGGAAACCCCTTCATCAGCGAGTCGCCCAACCTTGCACCGAAGCAGGTTGGCACCTTCAATTTGCCAATAGGCTCTAACCCTGCATAACGAAACACTGCCGAATACCCAACGTTGTAGTCCTCGCCGGTGATGAAGCGCGGCAGCACCATATCCATCATCTTGTCCGCCGGCGGCATGGCCGCTGTGGTCGTGCGGGTCTCGCGAGACCAACGGAAGGTCGGAGAGAAAATGAACTGCTCACGAAACTTGTGCCACGTCTGCAGCAGGTGTGACGCATCCCACTTCGGCTCGTAGGGCGGCAGGTAGTACTTCGTCATATCCTCGCGATAGGATTCCTCATAGGCCGGATAACCGTCGATCACAAAGATCGACACGCGTTCCGGGTAGCGCACCGCGAACTCGATCGCGATCGCCGCGCCCGTATGCGAGCCCCAAATCCCGCATTGCGCAATCCCGAGTGCATCGAGGCTGTCTTTCAGAGCCTCGGCGAGATCGGCAATCTCGGGCTTCTCCATGTCCAACAAATCAGAGTGCCCGTAGCCCGGCGTATCCATGGCAATTGCCGTAAAGCGCTCGGCAAAGACACGGGTATAGGGGTCAAGCGCCTTCGCCCAACTCGGGCTCGGGTGGAGCATGATCACGGGGGGTCCAGAACCAGCACGCCGATAGTGCACACGCCGTGTCCCCACGGTGACGAAATGACTTCGGATCGTGGTGTCGCCCATGGTGTCCTCCCCAGGAATTTCCGTCATCATAGC